>JAOULS010000143.1 GCA_029881895.1 Cyclobacteriaceae bacterium
AGAGCCTCTAAATAATTGTTAAGGGCTTTATCTAAGTTGCCACTGTGTCGATAAAGAACCCCTATGTTGTTTAATGAAGAGGAAATGCCGCTATAGTCATCTATAGAACGTGCTAACTCCAATGCTTGTACAGTATACTGCATGGCTAAAGTAGGGTTGTTATTTCGATATATCTTAAATAAATCATTGAGAATGATCACTTTCTCTTTACCATAAGTTGTGTTCAGGCGTTGTAATAAACTATCAGACTTGATCTGCTTATGCGATTGAAAAAGAAGGTTGATAGATATAACTACTGCGTGTAATAAAAACATATTAAAAAAGAGATTCTGATATATTATTGGGATGAAAGTAGTGAATTATTGGTAAGATTGTAAAAAACACTAACTATTAATTATATATTTAAAGCTTGTATTAAAAACATAAATAGATATTTTGGAATTACTAGAAGCTTTAATCGTAAATTTTTCTAATTGGATTTGGGGAATGCCTTTGCTCATTTTATTACTTGGTGGAGGATTGTTTCTTACTGTGTACTCTAAATTTTTGCCATTTAAATACTTTGGACATGCCATAAATGTGTTAAGGGGCAAGTATGATAACCCCAATGAAAAAGGGGAAATAAATCACTACCAAGCGTTGTCTACTCAACTAGCCTCTACCGTGGGGATGGGAAACATTGCAGGAGTTGCAATAGCTATTGCTACGGGTGGGCCAGGTGCTATTTTTTGGATGTGGGTAAGTGCTTTTTTAGGAATTAGCACCAAATTTTTCACATGTTCTTTAGCTATTATGTACAGAAGTAAAGACAAGGATGGACAAGTACATGGAGGACCGATGCATGTTATAAAAGAAGGCTTGGGTAAGAAATGGCTGCCAATGGCATATCTTTTTAGTATAATGGGATTAATAGGGTGTTTGCCTATTTTTCAAACCAATCAACTTACTCAGGTGATTCGTGATGTAGTTGTAATTCCTAACGGAATGGGAAATACCTATTTTGAAATTCTGGATACCTCTTATCGATATAGCGATTTGTACACAGGGCTTATACTAACCTTAATCGTAAGTGCGGTGATTTTTGGAGGCTTAAAACGTATTGCTAATGTCGCAAGTAAAATGGTGCCAGCTATGATCGTAGTATATTTTGTAGCTGTGATGATAATCTTACTAAATAATCTAGGTGAAATTCCTCAGATGTTTGTGCTCATAATAACAGATGCATTTACAGGGAATGCTGTTTTAGGAGGAGCTGTAGGTGCAATTATTATTACTGGAGCGCGAAGAGCTGCTTTTTCTAATGAAGCAGGGATCGGTACTGCACCGATAGCTCATGGAGCAGCTAAAACAGACGAACCAATACGTGAAGGTTTGGTAGGTATGTTGGGACCTGCCATAGATACTTTGGTAGTGTGTACTTTGACTGCATTAGCGATACTAATTACAAACGTATGGCAAACTACCGATGCAGATGGTGTAACGCTTACCTCAAATGCTTTTGAGTCTGCATTCCCAGGTTTTGGCAGTTATATCCTTTTGCTGTGTATATTGTTTTTTGCCTCATCTTCTCTTTTTAGTTTCTCTTGGTATGGATCAAGGTGCTTTGCTTTTATCGCAGGAGAGGATAAAAAACATTATTATAATTACATTTATGTGGCCACAATTATTTTTGGAGCAGTATCTTCACTCACAACTATATTTTCTTTGATCGATGGAGCATTTGCTGTAATGGCTATTCCGACAATGGTGTCTACCATATACCTTGCTCCCAAGGTGAAAAAAGCAGCAACTGAATATTTTAAAAAATTAAAACAAGCTGGATAAGCTAGTACATATTGTTAATTTATTTTTTAGATGCCTCTAGCATAAAGGCTTTAAATTTGTCGGTGTCATATTTAGCCATTCCTACTTTTTTAGAAATAATATCTCCCGTTTTTGAAACTACAAATGTAGTAGGGATCGAAGCACTCTTTAAAACTTCGGGAAGTGCACTAGCTGCACCATATATAGGGAATGTAAAATCTTTTTTTTGAATGAATTTTTCAATTTTTTTCTTGTTTCCGTCTAGAGTTAACATTACAAAAACAATATTTTCATTATCTCCAATTTCATCATATAAGTTTTGAATACTAGGCATTTCAGCAATGCAGGGAGGACACCAAGTAGCCCACTCATTGATAAATATAACTTTGTTTTTAAAATTTTCCATCGGAACGATGTTTCCTTCTAGGTCAATAAGCTTAAAATTGTAATCTAACTTTTCATTGGTTACGCCTTCTATTTCAGTATTTGGAGTAATTAACCCCGATGTAAGCACTACTCTTTGTGCAAAACCTGCTACTTCGGTATATAGTCCTGTAAAATATAATATCCCTAAAACAGCAATAAATATGCTCCACTCACGAATTTCTTTTTTTATGTTCATTGTACAATTTTATAGTTGATGTCAAGACAGAAAATAGACAAATAAAGTTCAATTAATAAAATAAAATTCTTTTTCACTTTTGAAAGTGTCTGCTATTCCACTTTTTATATTTTTGTCCTTTCAATAAATAAAGATAAATGAATACATCAAATATATTGATTATTGCTAAGGAATTAGCAATTCAACAAAATCAAGTAAGTACAGTCGTTAGCTTATTAGATGAGGGGGCGACTATCCCTTTTATTTCAAGATATAGAAAAGAGATGACAGGCAGCTTAGATGAAGTAGCTATTGAAAGTATTTCAACTAGGATAACAGTTTTGAGAGAAGTTGATAAACGTAGAGAGGCCATATTGGCTTCGCTTGAAAAAATAGAAAAACTTACTCCCGAGTTAACCAAACTAATTAACGAGGCATCTTCTTTAACCGAATTAGAAGATATTTATTTACCCTATAAGCCGAAGCGAAAAACAAAAGCTTCAATGGCTAAAGATAAAGGTCTAGAGCCTCTTGCCACTAGTATATTTAGTCAAAAGAACATAAATGTTTACGCAGAGGCTGCGATTTATGTTAATGAAGAAAAACAAGTGGTTAACGAGGAGGATGCTTTACAAGGAGCTCGTGATATAATAGCCGAATGGATTAATGAAAATAAACAGGTTAGAGAGATTGTAAGAGAATTGTTTCTAAATAATGGAGTTATTTCATCAAAAGTATTAAAAAACAAGGAAGAAGAAGGGCAGAAGTATAAAGATTACTTTGATTGGGAAGAACCCATCAAAAAGACCCCTTCTCATCGTTTATTGGCAATGAGAAGAGGAGAAAAGGAGATGATACTATCGCTTGATATTAAACCCGATACTGAAAGCAGTATTAGACTCATTGAAAACAAGGTCGTTGTAGCAACTAATGAAAGTGCTGAGCAAGTAAAGTTAGCCATTAGTGACTGCTATAAACGTTTACTTAAACCATCGATGGAGACAGAAGTTCGATTGCTTTCGAAAGACAAAGCCGACAAAGAAGCGATTGATGTATTTTCTAAAAACCTTAGAAAATTGCTTTTAGCAGCTCCTCTTGGTCAAAAAAACGTGCTGTCGATAGACCCTGGGTTTCGTACAGGCTGCAAAATTGTTTGTTTAAATAAACTTGGAGATTTGCTATATAACTCCACCATTTACCCTAATGCACCTCAAAGGAAGGTGGTAGAATCAGGAGAAGAGATAAAATCACTTTGTGAAAAATATGCTATTGAAGCGATAGCGATTGGAAATGGAACAGCGAGTCGTGAAACTGAAGAATTTGTGAAAAGTTTAGGGTTACCATCTCATATTATTGTGGTAATGGTAAATGAAAGCGGGGCATCAATATATTCTGCATCTGCCATAGCGAGAGAAGAATTCCCAAATCATGATGTAACCGTTCGTGGAGCGGTATCAATAGGTAGAAGAATGACGGATCCTTTAGCTGAATTAGTAAAGTTAGATCCTAAATCAATTGGCGTAGGACAATATCAACACGATGTAGATCAGAATGAGTTAAAACTTGGTTTGGATAATGTAGTTATGAGTTGTGTGAACTCTGTAGGCGTGGAGGTGAATACCTCAAGTAAGGAACTTCTATCCTATGTATCTGGTTTAGGACCTCAATTAGCAAAGTCGATTGTTGAATACCGAAATGTAAATGGCCCATTTAAGGACAGAAAATCCCTTACGAAAGTCCCCCGATTAGGTGATAAAGCCTTTGAACAAGCCGCAGGTTTTCTTCGAATTCGGAATGCTAAAAATCCATTGGACGGTAGTGCGGTACACCCTGAAAGGTATGGTTTAGTAGAGAAGATGTCGAAAGATGTAGGGGCTACGGTATCAGAATTAATTAGTAACACTACGTTTAGAAAAAAAATCAATCTTAAAAATTATGTAACTGATTCGGTAGGGTTACCAACGCTAAATGATATAATGAATGAGTTGGATAAACCTGGTCGTGACCCAAGAGATAAATTTGAGGTTTTTTCTTTTAAAGAAGGGGTAAACGAGATAAATGATTTAAAAGCGGGGATGCAATTACCTGGTATAGTTACAAACGTAACAAATTTCGGAGCTTTTATTGATATTGGAGTACATCAAGATGGACTGGCACATGTGAGTCATTTGTCTGATGATTTTGTGAAAAATCCTTCTGATGTAGTTAGCGTTCAAGGGAAAGTAATGGCTACCGTTCTTGAAGTAGATGTAGCAAGAAAACGAATATCATTGTCATTAAAGTCTGACCCTTATGGAAAAATACCAAAGCAGAAAAAAGCACCAGTAAAAAAGGAACGTCAAGAGTATGATGGAGACTTACAATCAAAATTAGCCATGTTGAAAGGGAAATTTGGAAATTGATGGATATTAAGTAATAAAATTCTAAATTGGTATTTAGAAAAAAGTAATAATGCGTAAAAATCGAATATTGTATGTAGCAATTCTCACTATTGCTTTATCAAGCTTTAGTTTTGGGCAAAAAATAAAATATAAAGATTTGTTTTATTTACTCAATGCAAAAAAGTACGAAGAAGCAGAGCCATTTTTGAAAAGTTTTTTGAAAAATTCAAAAAATGCAGACCATCCCAATGCCAATTTTCAAATGGCAATTATTTACAATGAGAAAAGCAAAAATAAAGACCTGCTCACTGAAACAGAGGAAAAAATAATTTTTATCGATTCTGCCGTTTATTTTTATAATTTTTATAAAACGTTAATTACAGAAAAGGATATTAAAAAGAATGATGAATATTACGCTGATTATTACCGAAGAGATTTGCGTACTGGGAAGATGGGAGTGAAAATATCAGATATTCATTTGGACGTAGATACTCGTGTTTCAGCGTTAAGTGAGGATATAGAAACAATTTCATCATTAAAGAATTTATTTGTCAAAAGTGAGACGTATTATTCAAAAGCACAATCGGGGTACGCTTCATTGGTTGGACAATACCACTCCCAAAAACAATTCTATTTACGAGCAGATAAGGACATTCTGAATAAAATAGGTCAAATAAAAATGGAGTATGATTCATCTATGGGGGCTTTTGGAAAGTATAAAATAGCTTTAGCCAAAATAAAATCATCGAGTTATAATCAGCGGTTAGAGGTAAAGCAAATTGTTGACATAAAAGAGGACGGGTCGTTAGAAACTAATTTTTTAAGTGATGAGTTGCTGATCTGGAATTATGATAAGTGGGCGGAAGAAGTAATAGGAATTATAGAGGAAGATATTATTCCTATGCAAAACAAGCTAGTAGAATACGATAAAAACCTCAGCTTGCTTTATAAGAAAGTGCAAGAAAAGGGTGTATCGGTTGTCGATGATTTACAAACCCAAAGTAATAAAATAGAAGAATTTCATATTGAAAAATATGAGAAGAACGCCTTTCCAGTAGCTTTGTTTTCATTAAAACATGCCGAACTAGAATACTTGTCGACTAGGCTAGAAGCGAATAAGGTAGGAGAGGATACGGTTGATATTGATCGTGAACTTGAATTAACTTCAAAATCACTCCTATTGATTGAAAAAATGGATAGTATCATAGGTGCCCAAATTTCATCTTTCGATATTTCAAAGGAGCGTTTGAATTTCAAACCCTTGTTTGATGAGCAGCTTGGTGGTGTTGAAGAAGTTGAAATGCTTATCAAGAATAAGAAAGACTTAGTGGCGCAAGAACAATTACAGCTGAAAGAAAATCTTGAAACGCTAAAAGAAAATAGTCAGTGGTTAATTTATCGAGCGGATTCCATACCACTATTTGAAAAAAATGATACTAGTATTGTTAATTTATCTATTAAAAATAATTTGTATGTGTATTTAAATCATTTGAAAGTAAATGATTCTCTTCGTTTTACTTTCGGGATAAATTATGATTTTAATAGAGCGCCAAATGTATATTTTTCAACAATAACACCTTCTCATCAAATTGACACGCTATATAAATTTGGTATTGATAGTACTGCTTTTTCTATTGATTCTTTACAAAATATAAATGTGATGAAGGCTCATGATAGAGAAAAAGGAACGTATGTGCTATTGTATAGTGCAAATTATTTTGATAAACCACTAGAGGCGCATTTATTTAAAGTGAATAATAACTTAACTTTGGACTGGGAGAAATTCATCATGCTACTTTATCCGCCAGATGTACTCACTATAAGTGAAGATTTTGGTGTTATAGCTATTAATTACAATATTAAATACATTGATAAAAGTAAAGGACTCCAATTAATAGCTAGAGTCCTCTATGATATGTCTTCAGGAGAGGCTATTAAAGAAAAAAACTAGCGTATTCTTATCCTTGAATAAGTTTTTTCCAATCTTCAAAACGCATGTTAATTCGATCAGCCATTTTCTCGTAATTACTCCAACTATCATCTACATGATAAATGGAAGGTAATTCTTGCACTAAAGTTTGGTCATAATCACTTTTGTATAATCCACCACCATAATAATAATAGGTAAACATATTACCTTGCTTATTAAAAAGTTCATGTCCTAAGTAGCCGTCCCATACTTCGCTTAATATAGTACAAGAAATTTCTCTTCTTTTAAATCTGAAAATTTGTATTTCAGCTTCATCCTCAAAATATTCTGAGTATAATTCGTTTTCAATAATCCAACCCAAATACATGCCGATATGTACGTATGCTTGTTCAATGGGAAGATTGTCAGGGAAATTGCCTAAGAAATGACTCTTGGCATTATCATATATAGTCTTTTGCTTTTCACTCATAATCTAAAGTCATTTTCATAAAGATACTTTATTCTCCTTAATAGTAGTAATCAAAAATTGAAAAAAAATATTTATTAACCAAAAAATAAATACCCAATAAAAATTGCAGCAATAATACCTGCCAAATCAGCGATTAATCCAGCACCTACTGCATAGCGTGTTTTTTTAATGTTTACAGAGCCAAAATATACAGCAATTATAAAAAAAGTAGTTTCAGTAGCCCCTCTAAATATACTGGATAATCGACCAGCAAATGAATCTGGACCAAA
>JAOULS010000144.1 GCA_029881895.1 Cyclobacteriaceae bacterium
GACAAAAGAAAGCATAGCAAGCAAATAAAGCAAGCAAGTAAAGCGATTTATATGTTTGTATCTTCTTTTGTTCGTATTTAAGCTATTTAATAGTAATAATCAGCTTGTAATATAGAGGTGTGCAAGCGATTTGAAATGCGCTTAACAAATGTTTAAACTCAATGGAAGTGATGTTTATAATATATTGTAAAGTGATGCTTTGATGTTATACAATAAAACCATACCTTTGCATTTCTGTTTTTTTAAACAAAATTTTTATTAATTATTTATCACATGTACGCAATTGTAGACATAGCCGGAAAGCAGTTCAAAGTAACGCAAGACCAATACGTTTACGCTCCAAAAATGGAGGGTGAAGAAGGCGCTTCCGTAGAATTCGACAAAGTATTGTTGCTAGACAACGATGGGAAAGTCGATGTAGGTGCTCCTTTATTAAAAGGAGTTAAGGTTTCAGGAAAAATTCTGGGACATGTTAAAGGTGACAAAGTAATCGTTTTCAAAAAGAAAAGAAGAAAAGGATACAAAGTAAAAAACGGTCATCGTCAAGATTTCACAAAAGTATTAATAGAAGGGATCTCTAAATAATTTAAAATTATGGCACATAAGAAAGGAGCAGGTAGTTCTAAAAACGGTAGAGAATCGGAAAGTAAACGATTAGGTGTTAAGATATACGGTGGTCAAGGTGCTATCGCAGGAAACATCATCGTTAGACAACGAGGAACAAAACATCATCCAGGTGTAAATGTAGGAATGGGAAAAGACCATACCTTGTTTGCTTTAACAGATGGAGTAGTTGAATTTAAAAAAGGCAGGAAAGATCGTTCTTACGTGTCTATTCAGCCTATTGAAGCATAAGTCGTATTCGATTTAAAGATTTTTTTTAAGCATCATGCTATTGCATGATGCTTTTTTGCGTTAAAATTATTATTATTAGTGTTCTTTGATAATATACTTACCTATGAAAAATTTTGTTTTATCTATTATCGTGCTATCTCTAAGCACTATTTTATTTGCTCAAAAAATTGAAAACCGAACTACTGGAGGGGATGTAGAAAAAAAAATGGTTGAAAATATCAACCTTGATAAATTTATCGATTTTGCGCCTTCTATTAGTGCCGATGGCAAAACAATGATTTTTGAAAGCGATAGAGCAAAAGGATGGAAGCTATTCGAAACAAAATTAGATGAAAATGGAAACTGGTCTACACCTGTATCAATAGAAAGCATTAATAATTTTGGGCGAAAAAATGATTTAATAGCTGGGCCAAATATAAGTTACGATGGGAATAGCCTTTATTTTTTCGGCTTTTTCATGCTGAGTTCCGAAAGTGAAGATATATTCGTAAGTAATAGAGAAGCCGAAGGATGGTCAGCACCCACTCCACTTGGGCTGCCCATTAATACTGATGGATATGAAGGCTTTCCTTCTGTTAGTTCGGACGGTAAGTCCATGTTTTTTATTCGAGTAAATGAAAGTAATCCTGTATTTGTTGATTCATTGGGGAATGAAGAACCCTGTTTTGAGGTTTGGGAAGCTACAAAAAATGAAAACAACCAGTGGAATGAACCAAATAAATTACCCGCTCCTATTAATTTAGGTTGTGAGCGATCGCCCAAAATACTCGCTGATGGCAATACATTACTTTTTTCATCTATTCGTGAGGGAGGGCAAGGGTTATATGACATGTACCAAACCAATAGACAGACTGACGGAAACTGGAGTACTCCCATTTCACTTGATTTTGTAAATACTATCGAGAATGATCTTTCTCCCTGTATTTCCGCTTCTGGTGATTTAATGTATTTCTATTCTAACGAGGACATCTATCAAGTTCAGATTCCTCCTAAGTATCGCCAGCAAAAAAATATAACAGTTGAAGGTTACGTAACCACCAAAGATGGTTTTGAGGCTGTACCTGCCAGAGTACTCATAAAAGATGAAATATCAGGAGCGTTAATAAGTGAAATTGAAAACAACGTAATAGATGGATGGTATAGCTTAGTGCTTACTAAAGGGCATCATTACACCATTGAGTTTGTAAATGAAAATTATTTACCTGTTGCTCATAGTTATGATTTACGAGAACTAGAAGAATATAGAGAAGAACATGTAAATGCTATTATGAGTAATAAGATAAATGTGCTAGGTGAAATTGTGGATGAGGAACTTCTTTTTAAGGTAAATGCTGCGATTACCATTAGAACCAAGGGAGGTGAAACGGTAAAGACATTTGCCAATGTTGATAATTTTGATTTTGAATTAGATTACAAAAAAGAATACCTGATAAGTGTGGGGGCCGATAAATATCAACTTTTAGTAGATACATTAACTACATCTACTTCTATCGAGCCTATTTTGAATAAAACTTTTAAGGTAAAGCCCCAGAAAGTAAAGTTTAAAATGGATGTAGTAAACTTGAATAACAACAGTAAAGTAAAGTCGAAATTGGTTTTTAAGAACAAAAACCGAAATGAAACGATTGAAGCTAATTCTGATGAATTTGTAAATTTAAGAAGTGGGGATAGGTATGAAGTAGAATCTACTTCTGAGGGATATTTTTTCGGAACGACAGAGCTTGTGGTGGATGAACTTGTAGCAGGACCAGATGGCGTGTTTCATACGAAAGAACCTATTGTGGTGACCCCAATAGCCGTAAATTCTTCCTTGGTTTTAAAAGGGATTCGTTTTGACACGAATTCTTCCGATTTAACGGATGATTCTCAAATTGAATTGAAAAGAATAATTCAGATGATAAAGGACAACCCAGGTGTGGTAGTGGAAATAGCCGCTCATACAGATGATGTAGGAGATGATAGTTATAACCTTAATTTATCTAAAAAAAGAGCGCAAAGTGTAGTTGACTACTTACTGCAAAATGAACTAAATGCAGGAAACTTAGTTCCTGTAGGATATGGAATGACCCGCCCTTCTGTTCCGAATGACTCTGAAGAGAATAGGGCAAAAAATAGAAGAGTAGAAATGAGTATTTTGAAAATTAACTAACCACCATGATGAGTGAAACTACTTTATTTCTTCTGTTGATATTAAATGTGGCGGTGATCATTTTTGTAGGTCATCAGACCTACATTTCTTCTTTTGAAAAAACACATCGTTGGTTGATCTATGTACTGTTACTCATTTCTCCTGTTTTTGGAGCGATTCTTTTTCTTGTATTTCGATATTTATATCATGCTAAAAGCAATAAAGAGTTCTCTAAAAAAGAGTGAAATCTCGTAGTTGTTCCAAAAAATGTAGGATTACGCTTGGGTAAATCATAATTGTAAATCCAATACCAAATAGGCCTCCCCATAAATGAGCATCATGGTTGATGTTGTCACTTTGTTGTTTCCCCATATAAACGGAATAGATGATGTAAAGTACGCCCCAAAGTACACCAGGGAAGCACAATATTCCATACAGGCAGAGGGATTGTATAGGATTGAAAAGTATGTAGGAAAACAAAATTGCAGAAGTGCCTCCTGATGCTCCGAGCGCATTGTAATAGCTATTTTCTTTATTTTTCAAGAAAGTGGGTATATCAGAAACAATAACGGCAGCTAAGAACATGACCACATAAAGCACTACCCCTACTTCGCCATACAATTGTGTGAACCAAGACTCTACTTGTTCGCCAAACATAAAAAGTACGAGCATATTGAAAATCAAATGCATCCAATTGCCATGAATAAAACCAGAAGTAATAAAGCGATGATATTCTTTATTATGAAAAACAGTATACGGATTGAAAATCCATTTACCCATTATCGAAGTATTATTCCATGCGTAGATGGAAGCAATTACATTAACAATAACTATAATTAAAGTAGCACTCATTTATTTTTCTCTATTAATAAGGTGTTGGGTAAATGTTTTCAGGATAGCAATTTTGTGTTTAGGAGCACTAATGGATGATAAGTAATCCAGTCCTATGCTAAAATAACGATCAATTTTTTGCTCGGCAATTTCGCGAACGTTGAGTTTGTCATAAATAGTCATAATTGCGTTTACCTTTTCAGCAGGATCGAATTGTTCTTTTGAAAGCCAACCGAATAATTCTTGTTTCGTTTTACCTTTTGATTTATTTATTGCCTCTATAAGTAGGAGTGTTTTTTTGTTGGCGATAATATCTCCCCCTACTTGTTTTCCAAATTTTGATTGATCTGCGTACACATCCAACAAATCGTCTTTTAGCTGAAATCCTATTCCAATATTGATTCCGAAATTACGTAATGCTTCACAATCTTGATCGCTGGCCTCGCCTATTATACCGCCTAATTCTAAACTAAACCCGAGCAATACGGCTGTTTTTAGTTTTATCATCTCGATATATTCTTCTTCTAACACTTCTTTCCTAGTTTCGAAATCCATATCAAACTGTTGTCCCTCACAAACTAAGGCTGCACATGTGTTGAATGCTGAAATTATTTTTTTCAACTTTTTGGTTTCAACGTGCATGAGTAATTCATAAGCCTTTATAAGCATAACATCTCCTGATAAGATGGCGACATTTGAATCCCATTTTTCATGCACAGTAGTACGTCCTCTTCTTAAAGGAGCTTTATCCATAATGTCATCGTGCATTAATGTAAAATTATGAAATACTTCTACGGCCAATGCAGGTTTTATCGCCTCTTCGGGATGGTCACGATAGAGGGTGTACGCCATAAGGGTAAGTAATGGTCGTATTCTTTTCCCTCCTAAAGAAAGAATATAATACAAGGGATCATACAAGGAAGCAGGTTTTTTGCCAAGATCAATGAGTTTGATTTCCTTATCGATGAGCTTCGATAAATTTTCAACGGTATTTAGCATAAACTATAATTATGAAAAATCGAAAATAATGGGTTTTAATGGAATGACAAATCTTTATTTAGAATTCATCGAAAGAGGTGAATTCTAAATCAATCGTTCTTCTGTCAATATCTGTTTTAGTAACGCGTACCACTACTTTATCGCCTAGTGTATATATTTTTTTATTTCTTTTGCCGATAATACGATAGTTGTCTTCATCGAATTCGTAATAATCATCTTTTAATTCGACCATGCGTACCATCCCCTCGCATTTGGTTTCTGTAATTTCTACGAATATCCCCCATTCTGTAACGCCCGTAATTACTCCATCATAAGGCTTGTCCTCGGCATATTTCATGAATTCGACTTGCTTATATTTTATAGAAGCTCGTTCAGCTTCAGAAGCTCTCTTTTCTCGTTCCGAGGAATGAAGACATTTTTCATCATACTCTTCTTTTTCCACTGATTTCCCTCCATCCAAATAATGCTGTAATAATCGATGTACCATCATGTCGGGGTACCTTCGGATAGGAGAGGTGAAGTGGGTATAGTGAGAAAAGGCTAATCCAAAATGTCCATTGGCTTCGGTAGTGTATTTGGCTTTTGCCATTGAGCGGATAGCTAAAGATTGCAAAACATTTTGCTCTGGCTTACCTTCAATTTCATCCATTAAAGAGTTTAACGATTGAGAAACATTATCTTCATCTGTACTTAATTTATGTCCAAATCGTTTTGCAAACTCTGAAAAAGCTCCAATTTTTTCAGGGTTTGGAAGGTCATGTGTACGGTATACAAAAGTATTGCGGTCTTTATTGCCCGTTTCCATTTTGAAGATATACGTGGCCACACTCCTGTTTGCCAATAACATGAAATCTTCTACCAGTTTATGCGCATCTTTTCGTTGCTTGGGGATAACCGCAATGGGTTTTCCTTTTTCATCGAGTTTAAATCGCACTTCTGTAGTTTCAAAAGCGATCGCTCCATTTTTAAACTTTTGAGCACGTAATTTATAGGCTAAAGCATTTAATAAGTTTAGCTCTTCTGCAAAATCACCTTCTTTTGTTTCTAGTCGCTCTTGTGCATCTTCATAGGTAAATCGCCTGTCGGAATGAATGACAGTTCTGCCAAACCATTCTTTTTTCACATTTCCCTCTTTATCCATTTCAAACACAGCAGCAAAAGTAAGTTTGTCCTCATTAGGGCGTAACGAACATAAGCCATTAGATAATTTTTCAGGAAGCATAGGAATGGTACGATCTACTAAATAAACCGAAGTAGCTCTATGAAAGGCTTCTTTTTCTAAACGGGTTTTATACTGAACGTACTGTGTTACGTCTGCGATATGTACCCCTATTTCAAAATTTCCATTTTTTAATTTTTCGATAGAAATTGCATCATCAAAATCTTTCGCATCCTCAGGGTCGATGGTAAATGTTGTCACCTTTCTGAAGTCACGCCTTCTTTTTATCTCTTCTTTGGAAATGACATCACTAATTTGTTCTGCCTCTTTTTCTACTCCCTCAGGAAATTCGAATGGCAAATCAAATTCTGCCATAATAGAATGAATTTCAGCATCATTTTCTCCTGCTTTTCCTAAAACACGGGTTACTTTTCCCTCGGGGCTTTTGTCATGTCCAGGCCATCTTGTAAGGGTTACAAGCACTTTGTCGTTATGTGCTGCACCAGAGATGTTGTCAAGGTTTATAAACACATCTTCATGGATACGTTTATTGTCTGGGATGACAAATGCAAACCGTGGAGAAAATTCTATTCTACCTACAATTTCTTTTGTAGATCGTTCTAAAATTTTAGTAACTCTTCCTTCGGGTTTTTTTCCATGTTTTTCTTCCGAATGGATTGCTATTTCAACTTTGTCACCATTCATAGCGTACAGTAGGTCTTCCCCTTTTACATAAACATCGCTTTGCTCGCCATCAATAATAATATATGCAAATCGTGAACTGACATGATCTACTTTCCCTGTAAGTGTAATTGGCTCACGGTTACTTTTATATGCGCCATTTGGTAGTAGGTCAATCTTTCCTTCCTTTAATAGTGATGACAACATCATCGGAATTTCTTTATTCACTCCTTTTTGGCGAAAGCCAAGTCGTTTTACTACTTGCTTGGTGTTGTGTGCTTTGGAGCTATTGGAATTTAATAATTGAAGTATCTTATCTTTAAGTTGATTGTTGTTTACTTTCGATCCCTTCGTCCTCCGTTCTTGTTTTTTCTTTTTACTCATACTGCAAAGATGGGATTATTTTTAGATAGTTGTGATGATATTGATGTTATTGTTTTTTTAAGGAATTGTCTTTACATATGGAAAGTGGTGTTGCAAACGGCTGATTAAGATTATTTTAGGGTTTATTTGGTGTTAACTATCGTCCCTTACACTCTTCCTCATTTTTATTAAAATGTGTTCTCCGACCTTTTCAGGCATTCCATATTCGACATAGCCTAGTGATGCATAAAACGGAACTAGATGTTTGTGAGGGGTAAGTGTAAATAATTTCACCCCTTTATTTTTTGCTTCTTGCTCTAGTAGTACTATGATTTTTTTACCTAACCCTAGACCACGGTATTCCCTTTCAATGGCAATTCTTGAAAGTATTCCTACTTTATTTTCGATTGTCAACCTACCTG
>JAOULS010000145.1 GCA_029881895.1 Cyclobacteriaceae bacterium
ATTCCAAGGCAACGAGCCATATTTTTTATGTGACAGGTAGAGTCCCGCTACTGTTCCTGGTACGCCAACAGCCAAAATATTTAAGTGGTTTAGGTTATTTATTAATTCACCATTTTCATCTAAATACATTTTATCATGTGCAGCAAGAGGGGCTTTTTCTCGAAAGTCGATAGTAGTGACTTTCCCTTCATTGTTCATGTATACTAAGAAGCCTCCACCTCCAATATTCCCTGCGGTAGGCCAAGTAACGGCCATAGAAAATGCTGTAGCTATTGCAGCATCAACTGCATTTCCACCTTTTTTTAATACATTTTTTCCTATTTCTGATGCGATCATAGACGAGGAAGAAACCATTCCGTTTTTTGCATATACCTGACTAAAGCCTGACGGTATTAAAAAAAACAGGGTACAACTTGTAAATAATATCGATAATATCCAATGTTTGAATTGAAAATTCATATTTATATCTTTTTTAAACTAATGATGTAATTTATAAAATTTCAACAGCATTCAAAGATGTTATTTTTAAAATCCAATCATTATCTTTACCACTTATGAGTAAACCTGAAAAAAAACTATTCCTTCTCGATGCTTTTGCACTAATCTTTAGAGCCCATTTTGCATTTAGTAAAAACCCAAGAATTAACTCTAAAGGTCAAAATACGGGGGTAATGTTTGGGTTTACCAATGCCATGCTCGAAATCATTAACAAGCAAAAGCCAACACACATGGCAGTGGCGTTCGATATGTCAGGGCCAACGTTCAGACATGAGCAATTTCCTGAATATAAGGCGCATCGTGACGAAACGCCTGAGGACATTAAAATAGGAGCACCTATCGTGAAAGACATCGTCAGGGCATTTAATATCCCTGTGTTGGAATTGCAAGGCTTTGAAGCCGATGATATTATTGGCACTTTTGCTAAAAAAGCCTCTAAAGAAGGTTTCGAAGTGTTTATGATGACTCCTGACAAAGATTTTGCTCAGCTAGTAGAAGAGCATGTATACTTATATAAACCCGCCTTCATGGGTAACGGGGTTGATATTCTGGGTATACCTGAAGTATTAGCCAAATGGGATATTGAACGTATCGATCAGATAAGAGATGTTCTTGGTTTGCAAGGTGATGCCGCAGATAATATTCCAGGGATTCCAGGGATTGGTGCTAAAACAGCTGTAAAGCTATTAAAACAATATGGAACAGTAGAGAACATTATTGCGAATAGTCATGAACTAAAAGGTAAACAAAAAGAGAATGTTGAAAACTTTGGTGCTCAAGGAATTTTATCAAAAGAGCTCGCTACAATTGATATAAATGTGCCCTTAGAGTTTGATGAAGCGGCATTAAAATATGATGGCCCTGACGAAGAAAAAGTGACATCACTTTTTGAACAGTTAGAGTTTAAGAATATGCTTAAACGGGTGTTTGGAGAAGAAACTGTTGCTAAGCCTGCTAAATCTACACAAGCAGCACAGTCGCAATTATCCATGTTCGGAGGTGCTTCTACTTCTGATGAAAACCAAACCGAAGAAGCGCCAGTTGTAAGTGAAAAAGACAACATAGGTACAGTAGAACATGACTATCAACTTATTGATACCCCTGAGCTGAGAAAAGAACTCATTCATTTTTTATCACTACAAAAAGAATTCTGTTTTGATACGGAAACAACAAATATCGATGCTTTCGAGGCTGAACTGGTAGGAATAGCGTTCTCCTATTTTAAAGGCGAAGCGTATTACATACCCGTTCCTGAAGATCAAAAAGAAGCAAAAAATATTATAAATGAATTTAAGGTCGTGTTAGAGAATAACTCGATTCTTAAAGTTGGTCAAAATATTAAATACGATATTTTGGTGTTAAAAAAATATGGTATTGATGTTTCAGGGCCAATTTTTGACACCATGTTAGCACATTATCTTATTGAACCAGAGCAAAAGCATAACATGGATGCATTGGCTGAGCTCTATCTAAATTACACGCCTGTTTCTATCACCACGCTTATTGGCGAAAAGGGGAAAAAGCAAGGAAGTATGCGTGATGCTAACCCCGTAGACGTTGCTCAATATGCTGGGGAAGATGCGGACATCACTTTTCAACTAAAAAAAGAAATAAGTGATGAAGTTGAAAAAGAAGGGCTACATAAATTGCTTCATGAAGTTGAACAACCCTTAGTGCATGTGTTAGCTCATATGGAGTATCAAGGCATACGCTTAGATGAAGGTGTGTTGAAAGGAATGTCGACTGAATTATTGGATGAAAGCCTGAAAACACAGGATGAAATATATAAATTGGCAGGACAGGAGTTTAATATCGCCTCTCCGAAACAATTAGGAGAAGTGTTATTCGACCACATGAAATTGGTAGAGAAACCTAAAAAGACTAAAACAGGACAGTATGCTACTGGAGAAGAAATTCTCTCTAAGCTCGCTAGTGAACATGAAATAGTGGATAAAATTTTAACTTTTCGTGAATATCAAAAACTAAAGTCCACTTATGTGGATGCCTTACCTACTATGGTAAGTCCACGAGATGGTCGTATTCATACTAGCTACAGTCAGGCAGTGGCAGCTACTGGGCGACTAAGTTCTATTAACCCTAATTTGCAAAACATTCCAATCCGTACACAAAAAGGGCGTGAAATACGTAAAGCTTTTGTGTCTACAGATGAGAATCATATTTTAATGGCTGCTGATTATTCTCAAATTGAGTTACGGATAATGGCCGACTTTGCTCAGGATGAACACATGATCGAAGCGTTTAAAAATGGGAGAGATATTCATGCCACTACGGCAGCAAAAATATTTAAAGTGCCATTGGAAGAAGTGGATACCGATATGCGTAGAAAAGCCAAAACGGCTAACTTCGGTATCATTTATGGCATTTCTGCTTTTGGCTTATCTCAGCGATTGAATATCCCCAGAGGAGAAGCTACTGAGATTATAGAATCTTACTTTGCCGAATTTCCATCTGTAAAAAAGTACATGGACAAAACGGTTAATGATGCTAAGGAAAATGAATATGTTGAAACCATAATGGGTAGAAAACGCTATTTACGCACTATCAATTCTGGGAATGCAACGGATAGGGGATTTGCGGAACGTAATGCCATTAATGCACCTATTCAGGGGAGTGCTGCCGATATTATAAAAATTGCGATGATCAATATTCACGATTGGATGATGAAGGAAAAACTGAAATCAAAAATGATCCTTCAGGTACATGATGAATTGGTGTTTGATGTACATAAAGAAGAGAAAGAATTGATTGAGAAAAATGTAGTAAAATTAATGAATGCGGCATCTCCTTTAAAGAGCGTACCTATGGAAGTGGAGGCTGGCTTTGGAAACAATTGGCTGGAGGCACATTAACACAAAAAAGTATGAGAGAACTAAAAAAAGCAAAACGAATGCTTTGGTTATTCGGGATTTTTAAAATTCCACTAATCGGTTATGTTAGACCGCAGCTACTTGAGCTTTCCGATAAAAGGATGGTGATAAAAATTCCTCTTCGAAGAAGAACAAAAAATCATTTGGGTTCCATGTATTTTGGTGCCTTAGCCATCGGTGCCGATCTAGCAGGCGCATATCAAGCTTTTCATTTATCAGCCAAAGCACAGCGAAAAACAGCTATCGTTTTTAAAGATTTTAAAGCCAGTTTTTTGAAACGACCAGAGGGTGATGTTTTTTTTATTTCAGAAGCAGGTGAACAAATACAAGCAATGCTAGAGAAAACATTCGAGACAAAAGAGCGAATTACGGAAAGTATACGTATTGACGCAGTAGTGGACTACTATAACAATCCTGAAGTGGTTGCTGAATTTACGTTGGGGTTATCTGTTAAAGATAAATCAAAAAATAGTTAGTAATAAAAGAATATTTCCACCCTTCTATTTAGCAGCCTTTTATGTGAAGTTGAGTTATCATTTAAGGGCTGTTTTTCACCTTTGCCTTCGCAAATTATACGTTCGTTGTCGATATTATTTGCTATTAACTGATCTCTAATGATATTGGCTCTTTTGTTGGATAGACCTACATTATATTGTTCAGTACCAATGTTATCAGTATGTCCTACAATTTTAATTTTTATGTATTTATCCTTGTGCAAAATAGCTATTATTCCTTGAATATAGCTTTTCATTTCTTTATCCAGCGCACTGCTATCGAAACCGAAATTATACACCAATTTTGACTCTTCAATGGGTAATGGTTCGTGTTTTATCTTACCAATTGTAGCTATTCCATCTGTTGATGTTTCTTTTAAAGCAGTTGTGTCCTCATTTACTATTTCTTCAACAATAATTTCTTTTCCCTCATTATTGTTTGCTAATAATTTTTTTACTGGAACTTGTTCTTTTTTCTTTTTATCAGTTGATTTTCTTCTTTTGTTTTTCCTGTGTTTTGATTTTTTATTTTTGTAGGTTCTTCTTCTCTTTTTGCTGCTTATTTTTCTTCTTTTGTTTCTTTTTTGTTTAAACCTACTTTCAACTAACTTAGAAAGCTCAGCAGCAATTTCAAAAGCTCCTCGATGAGCTGTACGGCTATTTATTGGAATATCATAACTCACACCATAAGAGTACCCATTACCCAAAAATTGTATTCCTAACATTACCCCTTCATTGAGTAAATATTTTGTATGAAAATCGATGCGATTAGCGAAAAGTTTAGCATTAGAACCTTTAAGGCTATACTGTGTAACCGCACCTATACTCAACGTATTTGTTAGCGAAGAGTAGGTATATAAAGCTTCTGGGTACACCTTTATTTGCTGTTGTTCATAAACTTTCACCCCTCCTGTTAATACCCAGGTTGAGGGTAGGAGGCTATTGTCTCCAAGCAAGCTTTCATTAGGTTTGTTTAAATCAAATAATGACAGACCAAAGTGTGCTAATTTTTCACTTCTCCTACTTGTTTTTTGCCAGTATACCCCAGCACTATACGATAAAAAAGTAGTGTTAAATGCATTTAAAATTTCATCTATATCTCCATCTATAAATCCAATCCCAGGCACATATTGGTTACCCGTATGCAGGTTGGAGATATCAATTTTTCGCATTTGATAATTTGCTTTTGCTCCTATACTCAATGATTGATTTTTACCAATACTTGGGTTAATAGCATACGTCAATCCAAGTTCATTTGCTACTAATATCCCTCCTTGTCCTGTTTTATCTTGCCCTACAGTTACTCCAATGGAAGACCATCTTTTACCCCCATTTTTGGCAATTAGAGGGTACTTAACGGAAAGCAAGAATGATTTTAATTTTAAATCAGAAGTAACGTTTTGACTTCTGTAAATAACGCTAGTTGTTGCTTGATCATCGAGTGAAATTGAACTGGGATTTACACGCTGCGTAGCATAATTGTATTGTGAATATTGATAGTACTGAGCTTTTAGTGAACTAAAGAACAGTAAAAAAATATGAACAACGAGAAGTTTGATCCTCATCCTTATATTATCTTAATAAATGAATAGCTCCAGAATTTTCACCATTAAGTGTTATCGAATCACCATTTTTATAGGTACCCGACACTTTCCAATAATAAACCCCATTAGGTTGTGATTTACCTCTCCAAGTACCATCCCATCCTGTATTCACCACTTCTAGTTCATTACTAGATTCATAGACTAAACTTCCCGATCGGTTGAATACTTTAAAACTAAATTCAGCTACTTCTTCCAATCCATAAATTTTTAACACATCGTTTTTCCCATCTCTATTTGGGGTAAATAAGTTAGGGATAAAGGCTTTTGTTTCTATAATCACTAAAACACTATCACTAGATGTGCACCCGATAGAATCTGTTGCATTAACTACATAAGTGGTGGTAATTTCTGGGGTAGCTACAGGGTTATTTATGGTTGAGTCATTTAAATGATCGTCAGGAAACCATGAATACGTTTCTCCTCCACTAGCTATCAATTGTACACTTTCTCCTTTGAGTAGTTTAAAAACATCACCATTAAGAGAAATTAGAGGTTGGCTAATATTTACGACAAACGTATCAGTGAAAATGCACCCTTGAAATGATTCTTTAGTTACTGAAATGGTGTCAGCTTGTTGTACAACAAAGTTGATTTTACTTTCATCTCCCAAACTTCCTAATAGTGACGATTCCCATTGTACAGTTTTCCAGAAATTGCCAACGTCAAGTACTAGAACCTCATCCTTACATGCCCATATATCTGGTAAATCGTTAACTTCTCCACTATCTAGTACTGTGAATATCCATAATTCTTGATCTTCGCAATCCAACGAGTTATTTATAGAAAAATAGATAGTATCGCTCTCTGTTATTGTATGTGAAATAGAATCTGTTGAAGTAGCCAAAATACCATTTAATGAAGAATACCAATTTCCTGTTTTGTTTTCTTTCGCTACTAAAGTTGCTTCCTCATTTCTACAAACAGTATGACGATATGTTAGAATATTTCCACAAACAATAAATTTGCCTCTGCATATATCTCCATTACCAATTCCGCCTCCTGCATAAAAAGCATTATCTACGGTTTCAATTCCGTATTCATACACTCCAAGTTCAAGGTTGAAATAAGCAGCACTTGTCAAGCTATATTGGTTTCCATGCTCAACTACTGTTCGATAAGTTTGATCTATCTCAAAGCCTGGAGATAATATTATATTATTTTCCCTAATGTAGAGGTCATAGCTAATTGCCTCTTGATTGGTATGATCATCAATTACACTGTCCCAAGAAATTAACACAGATTTATTAAAAGTGAATACTTGAGAATTTCCTGTAACTTCTGGTCCAATATTAGAAGGAGAGTTATTATTAAATAAAAATACTTCTAGAGAATCACTTCGTGTTTTAAACTTTACTAAATCAAGATCCCCATCCCAGTCCCAGTCTCCAAAATCTTGATAGGATGCCTCTAAAATTTTTTCGGTTGAGAAATTTAAACTCCCATCGTTAAATTTCACAACATTTCTATCACCAGAAGGTGAATGTGTTTTCAATGCTACATCACAAGATCCGTCAGAGTTTAAGTCAGCAGCGAAAAGAGAAGACACAGAGTCAGGTTCAATCATCAAATCCACTTTTTTAAACTGACCGTCAGTATTTTCATAATAACTAATTGGTGAATGTTGCTCTGGATCACCATGAAAAAATAAATCAAAATCTCCATCGGCATCTAAATCAGCCTTCGTCATTTTTAATGCTATCGGATAATCAAATGAATGGCTTTCAACTACTAAACTATCTTTATTATTTCTATAGAACTCAAGAACAGTTTCACCTAACGTAGTTTTTCCACCTATTAGTAAATCTTGCCAACCATCTTTATCTACGTCAATGGATAAAATATCAGCAGCAATAAAATTATTAATATCATGAGATAACGTATCCCACTTCGTGTTAGTGTAGGTGTATATTTTAGTTTCAAAAGTCTTATTAATATCTT
>JAOULS010000146.1 GCA_029881895.1 Cyclobacteriaceae bacterium
AAACATTTCCAATTCTTGACTTGGTTTTTCGGTTTCTACCTGTTTCTGTCCAAAAAACACCTCCATTAACCCAAATTGCCGATCGGTAATATGTAATATCCCCACTTTCCCATGTTCTGGCAGCCTGCTTTTTACTCTTCTAATATGTGTTTCTGCATTTTCACGACTGGCACAAAAACGCATATATATTGAAAATTGAAACATACTAAATCCATCTGCCAAAAGATCTTTTCGAAATCGTGAAGCTATTCTACGTTCTTTTTTTGTTTCAGTGGGCAAATCGAACAGGACAAGCACCCACATACTACGATACTGGTTGAGGCGTGAAAATCTGTTTTCTAATGACATGTCTCATTTTTGAATAGGTCAGATGTATTCTGGGTAAATTATCTTTTTACTCACTCCAGCGAAACAATCGTATAACGAACTGGTAGTGCGACTCATGGCTACTAAAAGCGGACTTTTTTTACCTTCTAGTTGCACGTCCAATGCAGGAATTTGCAATAAATCTTTTTTTATCGAAGTGTCTAGTTCTTCGTAATCATCTTCATTGTCCGTAATATGTGTAACAATTACATCTACAAACGGTCTATACGGCTCCATAATGTCATCGGCCAGGCAATAGGCATTGTATTTATTGGCATGATGAATACCTAATACGGGCAATAGTCCTGAGCCTACTAATGCACGAGCACATACGGCACGTAAAATAGCATATCCATAATTCAATAAATTATTGGGAGGCAATCCGTCACGCTGACGAGTAAAGCCAGTAATATCGAATAAGTGCTGCCAGTAATATACTGCCGCACGCGATTCATGATTCTGACTGTCACCACTAGTTACCCCTTTAGCCCAATAGCGCATATTATCTGTTTTGTTGCCTCGCTCATTAAGTAATGCAGCCTGATTACGGATTTTTGCCTGAACTGTTTGTTGCCACAAATTCTTTTTTAGAGGTAAAGATGCCTCTAATTGTACTCGAAAACGTTCGTTTTGCTCACTATGCCCATTCAAAGGGAGTATCATGCCAATGGGCATGTGCTGCTGATTACAGTTTACTACAGCAATATTTCGGTTAGTGAGCTGCTCTAACAACCTATTGGTAATGGTTATTTGTGGGTCTTCCAACACCAGTACACCAACATCTTCAATAGGTACTGTCTTTTCAGGTTTCTCGCCTTCAGGATAACGAACTAATAACTGGTTGTTTTTTGTGCTTAGGTAGGCAGGGTTTCCAAAGTGTAGGGTTCGTTTTATCATGGCAGAACGGTTTAGTTTTTAGGTATATTCCATTTCCAATGCCTCTAGTTGCTTAATGGGTTGCTGATGAAATAAGATGAGAGGCGAAATGCCTCCAAAATAGTCATGTACGGCTCTTCTTTTTAATAAGGTGGTTTTTGTAGACAATAAACTATGATAACTACTATGTGGCCATTCTTGAATAGTATCGACAAAACCATGATGTACAGGATTATGGTGGATATAGAAAATCACGTTCGTGAGGTAATCATTATTTTTTATTTCCTTATGCTTGAAATTAGACATGAATAAGCTGCCCTTTCGTTCGTACATTTTATTGTAGGCTTTAGTATAGGAATTAAACAGATTGCTAAAGTGCTGAGTTATTATTTTACTACTTCTTTCCAGACCTCCAAGGTTTTTAAAACCTTGGAGGTCTAATAACACACTATCCGCCTTAGTACGAATCAAAAAATGAAAATGATTAGGCATTAGGCAATACGCATACGTATCTGCTACGGGAGTGATGTACTTACCCCATTGTTGTAAAAAATAACGATAATTGTCCTCCTTCTGAAACAGATTTTCAAAGCCATTGGCGTGGTTGTAGATATGGTAGAAGGTTTCGGACTGCATTGATGTTAATTTGTAAAGTCCTGTCAATTATTTTTAAAACGGGACAGAACTTTTTTAATCATTTTAATATTCCCCCACTTTTACAATTTTCCCTAAATGATTGATACGAACCTTAATTATCCCCTGTAAAGATTTAGGGGTTCTCTTTCTTTTAAATGAAATATTATTTAATTTTTTTCTATCATCAATAATTGTTTCTAAATGTTGTCTGAACCAATAATCTTTAACTCCAAATTTTTGTACTCTATACAAATTAGAACTTATCAAACTATATTTTTTTTCATCTAAGAGGTCTATTTCCGAAGGTTTAAAACCAGTTTTTTCATTCGGAAATACAAACATCTCGTTTTGTTTCATGGTAAACAGAAACGTCCACTCTGGTTTTTCGGGGTGGGTTTTAAAAATAGTAGGTAATCCTTGATTTTTACGCATTACTGCTTCGTAAAATGAAACCACTTCTTCTTGTAAATCCCCTTTTTCATCTCTGTAAATAGCTACATGATGGTTATTGCCTGTGCTCACGTAATCTACATCTATTTTTTTGCCGTTTTTATCTAAAATATCACTTCCATTATGATCTTTTTTGTAATGCAATGGCTCGGCATTACTTACACCTGTAATAGTTACTCGTTTTAGTTGCATACCTTTCTTTTCATTAAGCCAAATTGGGTTTTCTACTAAGTTTACAAATGCTTTTTTTGCATTCCCTTCAAATTCATCTAGGCGTTTTTGTAATGCTTTTTGTGCAGCTCCATCTATTACTTTATCAATTTTTAAATCGGGCGAAATATCTTTTCTAATAGTATACCTTGTTTTTTTATAAATTATTTTTACTTTTTCAGGCAGCTCAATTGTGTTTTCTTCATTTATATAAATAGGCTTTTTGTTTATAGCATTTTTGCCTCCAAATGCTTTTTTAGGGTCGTTATCAAATTCATTCAATCGTTTCAACAGAGCTTTTCTATATGTTTTTTTAGCTACTTTTTCAATTCTTTTCACATCAAAAGTAGTTCCCACTTTTTCAATTTTAGCTTCATCGTATTGAGATTTACTATAAACGGTTTCTTTATGTAACTGTCCTCTAGGTGTAAGCGTTTCTTGTGGTTTATCTTTTCCTTTTATTTTATTATTATTTCGTGTAACAACTTTGTTTTTAGTCTTAAACGAAATTAAGGTATTCGCCAAATGCCTCTTGGCTTCTGCTCGAAACTCACTTAAAGGTATTGGAGGTTTCATTATACGCTTTTTACTGCCATTTTTATCTTCAAGCGTTTCAATGATACTGTTTTCTATTTTTACAATTTTAAGGTGTTCTTTATGACTTTCATCTTTTCTGGCATTCAAAAAATTGTAATATTGAATATGACTATGTTTGGTAAAAGCAATGGTAAGCGCATCCATAGCATGATGCCTATGGTCGTTTCGTTTTGTCCAGTCAATAATTTTAGGAATTTCCTTCCCGTCTTTATTAATTTCATATTTGGTTAATCCTAATTTATTATACTTATCCCAATTAAGCTCTTGCATTACGTTTATGAGTTGCCAATCTTCACGCAATTTTGCCGTTACACTTCCTGTAATGGGGACAACATTTCTAAAAACCTCTAGAAGCATTGATTTTGCTTTTTTAGCTATGTACTGGGTGTTTCTCAAATCTCGTTCAATAAATCCATCAGGTATTTCAGCACCTTTCATTAGGAGTTTATTGTACTTGGCTTTGCTGATTACTCCTTTTCCTTTGTTATATAATTTTTCAACTCGCTCATTATAATCATCAAACATTTTACCACCTCCATATTTAGTCGTAATAAAATCATAAGCCGTAGTATTACTTTTTTCTCTATTCAATTCTCTTTCGCAAAGTGTTTTATTAGAAAAAGAATCATCAAATAATACTGCTTTTGGAATAATATGTTCTATATCGTATTCTTTAGTAAATAAATCAGAACCTTTAATTGGTTTTCCTGTATAAATTGAGATTTTATTTGACTCCATCCACAGTTTATATCGAATAATATCATTTTTTGTAATTCTTACGCCAGCATTAAATGGAGGAAACTCTTTTTGTAAAGTTGCTCTAATATCATCATGTATTTTAGTTGCCGAATTAATAGCACTTACTGCTGTTTCTCTTTCTTTGGCACTCTTTTTTAACTCACGCGCCAATTCAATGCGTATTTCCTCTGGTTTGCCATACTCTATTATAATTGCATTTACCACATTTACCATTTGGTTCAAAATTTTCTCAACCACAGGATTTCTTAAACTGTTTTTAGGTAATAATTCTAAAACATCCTTTAAAACACGTTTTTCATTTTCCTCTTTGGTTACAGCGTGAGAATGATTGTACCCTGCTAACAAACAAGCTTCTGCATAATCATTCCCTTCTTTTAGATATGGCAATATTTTACGAATGGCTTTAGTACTCAAACTACCGTAATCATCTTGAAAGGTTACATTTACTAATGTATTGGCAAACTCTTTTTCAATCCCAAATTTTTCTTTTAGTAAAGTAAAAAGTCTATCATTTCCAGTTTGAGAATCATCACCCTCATATGAATACAATAAATGCCATAATTGATAAGAGGCTTGTTTT
Source organism: Cyclobacteriaceae bacterium (assembly GCA_029881895.1). Classification (GTDB taxonomy): domain Bacteria; phylum Bacteroidota; class Bacteroidia; order Cytophagales; family Cyclobacteriaceae; genus JAOUKH01. The sequence continues at coordinate 4,475 of JAOULS010000146.1, forward strand.
TCAAATGCTTTTCCCTTTAATTCAGCATCGAAATAAAGAATGTTTTTATCAATACCTAATGAATCAAATATTTCAGAAATAGCTTGCTTATTAGTCGAATCTATATCTTCATACCCTGCTATATCTAAAATAGATTGATATGCTTTGAACAAAACTTCATTCGTTCTGTTACCTTCCAGCCCATCTTTGTAATTGAGTTCCCATTCTTTTGGTTTTTCAAAAATAATTTTCAGAATCTGAATACTAGTAAGTTTTCCTTTTGCATTAAGCTCTATAAATATCTTTTTTCTTACTTCTAAATCGTTATCAAAATCATTAATCTTAGTTTTTTCTTTAGTATTAACATTTCTGAATTCAAGATTATTTAAAATACTCCAAATTTTAAATTCTTGAAATAGAGGAGAAGATTTTGGAATGACTCTTGGGCCTGTTATTCTATTCTTTGGTTCCCCTTTTAGATTTAAAATAGGTTTTCCGACTTTATCCTTTAATTCTCTCTCAACACCCTCTAATTGACAAATACTTATCAATCCTTTCTGGGATTTCAGCCTTCGTTGGTAAAAAATAACAATGTCTTTTATTTCTTGTTTTAATTTATCGGTCAGTTCAGAGTGAAATTTTGCTTGTGTATTCCAAGTTTGTTCAAATTCATCCAAATAATCTTGGCGATAAAACACTTGATTTTTCAATCGAACATGAGGGTTTCCTTTAATCTGGCTATATAAGTATTGACCAACGGTTTGTTTATTGAAAAATAATTCTTTAGCTCTGTCACTAATTGCGCCTAAGTATCCACTAGAATTACTGATTTGTCCATTAATTTCTTGTAAAACGATAACCAGTTGCTCTAAAGTAAGTTTTTTGGTTATTCCATCAACTCTCCATTGATAGTTTTCTACTTTTTGCTCTTTTCCCTTTGTAGTTCTTTTTTCTCCAACAATTTGAAAAGGATCTTTACAAATAGCCCACGTGGCTTTTTTATTTTTTCCTGTTAAATTTTCTTTCAGTTCATCAGTTAAAATATCTTCATAAAACTGCTTTTGATACTTCCAAATCTTGTCAAATTCATATTGCAAATCGGAACGATAAAAATCGGGAATATGTTTTTTGTCATTGTTCAATAAGTTTAAAACATATTGCCCTGGGGCTATGTTTTTTGTAGCCAAAATTTTAGCAACCTCCATTCCATCAACAGCTTGTCCATCACCTTCGTCTTTAGCTTTACGGTTGCTTTTATAACCCCTTTTTTTATTGATGGCCAATAAAACTCGTGCAAATTCATTCAAACTTACTTCTTCTGTGGCAGCTTTTGCCCGAAGCTCCCATAGCGTATGTGTAGTGTTTTTTCCTTCTTCTGATAAAATGGTTTCATCAGAAATGAAGTTATTCTTTTTTAATATATCAATAAGAAGTTCTCGCCTGTGTTTATAGCGCTGCAAGTTTCTTCTTGCCCCTCTTTTTAAAGTTCTATCAGCATTTATTGAAGTTGATTTTCCTTTTTCAAAATCGCTACTTTCATCACTAGAAAGAGGTATTACTCTAACCCCTGTTTTCACAATAGTAGATTTCTCTTTATCATAATTGGCTTCATTAACCAACGCCCAACCTATTGAGGTTGTCCCTAAATCTAATCCTAAAATCCGTTTCATATTTCAAAATATTTTTATATACTTGTATTACCATTAGAAAGCTATTCACAATAAGGATTATTCCGTTGTGAAAACATTTGGATTGCCTCTTGTCCATAAATCAGGAGGCATTTTTTTATCCTATCTATTTATTTTTTCTTGATTTTATTGTGATAGAAACACTAAGATTTAATCTTATGTTAATTTTTTATTGGTAATAGTTTAGTTCAATTATATTTTACTAAAATTAAGTTAATAAAATAATAATAAAATTCTATATTAAATACATTATTATTTCTGATTGACATGCTAATAGCTTTTAACTACTCTAGGATTATCGTTGTTGTCCTTGCTGGGCTTCGAGTGCCTCAACCCACCATAATAATACTTGTAATGCATTTATCTTGATAATATTTTTATGATATAAGGTATATGATAATAATTCCTATTATCTTTGCAGACTTTTAAAAAAACAGCGGACGTGATCCGCATAGTTAAACATTAATAAAAATGGCAGTAAAAATTAGATTGGCACGTAGAGGCCGAAAAGCTAGAGCAATGTACGATGTAGTCGTAGCCGATGCTCGCGCACCACGAGATGGTCGCTTTATTGAAAAAATTGGTACTTACAACCCTAATGTTGATCCAGCAGCGATTAACATCGATGATGAAAAGGCTTTTAATTGGGTAATGGATGGCGCACAACCAACTGATACCGTAAGAGCAATGCTTTCACACCGAGGAGTAATGTTGAAAAAACATTTACAAGTTGGTGTAAATAAAGGAGCTATAACACAGGAAGCAGCAGACAAGAAGTTTGACGCTTGGTTGAACGAGAAAGAAGGCAAGATTGCAGGTAAAGTTGACCAAATTGCTAAAAGTAAATCGGCTAGTGATAAAGCTAGAAGAGATGCGGAAACAAAAGTGAAAGAAGCAAGAGCAGAAGCATTAGCAGCAAAAGCAGCAGCGGCAGCAAAAGCAGCAGAACCTGCTGAGGAAGTTGCAGAAGAAGCTCCAGAAGCAGTAACAGAAACTCCTGCAGAGGAAGTGGCTGTAGAGGCAGCTCCAGAAGCGGTAGTAGAAACTCCTGTGGCAGAAGAGGCAGCACCTGAAGCTAAAGCAGAAGAAACACCTGCTCCAAAGGCAGAAGCTGAAACAGAAGCGCCTTCAGATGAAGCACCTTCTGAAGATAAAAAATAAGAATAATATTTAATCATGAATATTGATGCCTGTTTCCGTTTAGGACACATAATCAAAAAGCATGGTTTGAAAG
>JAOULS010000147.1 GCA_029881895.1 Cyclobacteriaceae bacterium
CATATCGTTGAAGACCGAGATCATAGAATATGGATGGCTACAGAACGGTTTGGATTGGTAGAACTTCTTAATAATGAAGGAACGTTTTCTTATAAGAAAATGCCTTTAATGGCTAACCCCAATGACTTTTTGTTTTTAAGAGCTATAGTAGAAGATAATCAAGGATTCCTTTGGCTAAGTTCAGACAAAGGGGTATTTAAATTTGATAAAAACACATTAGTGTCAGAGCGTTTTACGGTTGAAAATGGCTTGCATAGTAATCAATTTTCTTTTGGTGCATCCCTTAAATCAAGGGATGGAACTATCTATTTTGGAGGTGTTAATGGATATAGTTTTTTTAACCCTGCAACAATAAAAAACACTTTAGACATTGAAAACATTAAAATCACAAAATTTCTGATTTTTGATGAAGAGGTAACTCCTACACCTGATGGTCTATTACAACAAAACATATCAGAAACTGAAAAAATTACATTAAATTATGACCAAACAACCATAGGTCTAGAGTTTTCGGAGCTCAATTTCACAGGGTCAGCACAGAAATATTATTGTTATGTGTTAGAGGGTTTTGATAAAGAGTGGTTTTCAAACAGAGCTGAAACAAGTGTTCGGTATACCAATCTTTCTCCTGGTAACTATACCTTTAAAGTAAGATCTTCTAAAAACCAACAATGTGTAGATAGCAATACCATATCACTATCCATAACCGTATTATCTCCTTGGTGGGCTACTTGGTGGTTTCGTGTTATAGTAGTAATTGCTGTTATGACTTTTATGTTGTTCATACATTTTTATAGAATACTTATTCTTAAAGAACAAAGAAAAAAACTAAATGATAAAGTAAAAGAAAGAACAGAAGTAATTCGAAAACAAAATCAAAAACTTGCTAAAAGTACTGAAAAGTTAAAACAGGCCAACGAACAACTTGAAGGGTTTGCTTATGTTATTTCACATGATTTAAAAGCCCCTCTTAGAGGTATTTCCTCACTTTCTCAATGGATTACTAATGACTATAAAGACAAACTTGGTGAAAGTGGAATAGAACTTTTTGATTTAATGATTTCTAAAGTAAAATGGTTGGAAAAATTAATTAATGATGTTTTAGAGTATTCAAAAACCGGAAAATCTGACAGAGTATTTGTAACTATAAATCTAAATGAAATTTTAAATGATGTATTAAATGCCCTTGAGACACCTGCTCATTTTAAGATTGATATAGCTCCTCTTTTTGAATTTAATGGTGTACGAAGCGAATGGTATCAAATTCTACAGAATTTAATCTCCAATGCCATAAAATATAATGATAAAACCGAAGGGATTATTAAGATTTATTCTTCTGAATCAGAAGGGAAAAATTGCATTCATGTTTGGGACAATGGTATCGGAATAAGTGAAAAACATTACGACAAAGTGTTCGAGGTATTTCAAACATTAAATGATACCCCTGGTGTAGATAGTACCGGAATTGGGCTATCAACAGTTAAAAAATTAGTTGAATTAAACAATGCTAAAATCACTATAAAATCCGAATTAGGCATTTATTCTTGCTTTAATATCGACATTCCATTAGACACTTCCGATGAAAGTGTCTAAACCAACAATGGTTTAATAATAAGAGAGGAAGTAAGGTGATTTTGTTTTTCAGTACGCCCTTCTACTGAATTATAGGAGAAAACATTTTGTAAAAATTTCCAAAAAATTAAGGTTCATTTGTGAGACACAAACAAGGGCTTTAGATAAAAAGCACACCACGCCTTCGTTTGTGTCTCACAAACGACCTGATAAAGGGAGAATTTATACTACCCACTAAATTCGATGTAGAACCACGTTGATTAGTCTTTGTACTTTTCAAACCAAGCCAAAATACTTGCAATTTTAGCAATAAGATTACTTGGTCTATTAGCGATACCATGAGATGCTCCTGGTATTCTTACCAATGCAGTTTCAACATTTTCTAGTTTTAGTGCCGCATAAAACTGTTCCGATTCTGCTATAGGAGTTCTATAATCTACCTCTCCTGTCAATAACATCGTTGGGGTAGTCACATTTCCTACATAGGATAAAGGCGAACGTTTCAGATAATTAGAAGGGTCTTCCCACGGCTTGTTTGGAAACCAATATTTATAAAAGAATTGTACCCCATCGGCATATAAAACAAAGCTATACCAGTTGATAACAGGTTTTGCAACTACAGCCGCTTTAAAGCGATCCGTTTTACCCACAATCCAAGCAGTGAGGACACCTCCTCCACTTCCTCCTGTTACGAAGAGATTTTTATCATCCACAAATCCTTTTTTTAGTACGGCATCAACACCCGACATTAAATCATCATAATCATGGTTGGGGTAATCATGATGAATTAAATTCCCAAACTCTTCACCATAGCTCGTACTTCCTCTTGGATTGCTATACAGCACCACATACCCCGCTGCCGCATACGCTTGAATTTCGGCTGAATAAACGGATCCATAACTGGAAAATGGCCCGCCATGGATTTCTAATATCATTGGATATTTTTTGGTGGCATCAAAATTGGGGGGTGTTACAATCCATCCTTGAATTTTTCTCTGGTCAAAAGAAGATTCCCACCAAACCTCCTCTACATTCCCTAAGTTTTTAAATGAAAACAAATCATCATTCAAAGCAGTAATTCTTTTGCTGTTTTTTCCATCTGTAACGCCAAGATCTGCCGGATGATTTGTTCCCCCTAAAGTATAGGCAAATAAATCATTGTTAGATACGGTATAACTCGCAGCATTATAAGGTCTTCCCAATGATAATCCTCCTAGATTTTCTGCTTTTATGGTTACATTACCTGATAGAGAAATATGTGCTAGTTTTGTGTCTCCTTTATCATCATATTGAAAGTACAATCCCTTCCCGTTTGTATTCCAGGTGATATTATTAATGCTTCTATCGAGCGTTGTTGAAATGATTTTATTATTAGTACCATCGGCATTCATCACATATATATTTGAAATTTGATACCCTTGATGTCTGTCATCAAACCCTGTGTAGGCTATTTTAGTACCGTCAGGAGATAGGGCAGGGCTACGATCTGGGCCATATCTGTTCGTTAGTGTTGTGATTTTACCATCCTTTATAGCAATTTGATGTATTTCACTATCAATGGGCTTAAATTCCTCATCTTTATGAAAATTAGCACTAAAGTAAAGGTGAGAGTCATTTTTTGACCAAATGGGTGCGCCATGGTCAAAGTCAGAAAAAGTTAATTGTCTAGGGGTTCCTCCATCAGTAGAGAGCGTAAACAATTGCGTATTCCCACTTTTTAAATATCCGGCACCATCACCTCTGTAATTCATGTCGTCAATATAAGTAGGTGGTGTATTCCATTTAGCGCCCTCTGGTTTAGCAGGCATCTTAATAATAGAAGGGTGGTTTTTAGGAACAAACATCGTAAATGCCAAATAATGATCATCGTGAGACCAAGCAATTTGGTTAGGTGACTTAGGTGTGTTGGTTAAGGGTACTATTTCTTTAGTGTCCAGCCACATCATATAAAGCTTCATTTTATCATCAGCACTATTCGATTTAAATATGATTTTATCTCCTTTGTGAGACCAACGAGGGTAAAAGTCATTCTGATTTCCAGTAGTTATTGGTCTATTGTTTGAGCCATCAAAATTCACAATCCAAAGATTTGATAAATTTTTATCGGTCATCACGTCTTTAAAATTTCGTACATAAACAATTTTTGATCCATCGGGAGAAATTTGAGGATCCGAGACAAATTCCATATTGAAAATATCAATAAGCTCTAAATTGGACTGTACTTGACCAAAAAGGCTGGAAGAAACGATGAGTAGAAGGAAGGTAATTTTCAATGTGCTATTCATGACGATGATGTTTATTGTTATTTGAATTATATTCTTATAGCTGTCATCTGAATAAAAATAAACATTCCTGATTGTTTACTTTTATTCAAATAACAGGATATTACTACTATTCCTTTAATACCATATCAATACACATTACAGCCGCAAGAATTAAAATCCTTACAGGGTTATCTTGAGGCACATTTTCATTCACCTCCAGCATATAATTATCTGCAGAAGTAAATAATTCTTTGCCAAGTCCTGCCCATTTTTTACTTACATGTGCGAGTTCTACTTCATCTTTGATAAACTTAAAATCCCAGCTAGTCCACTTTCCTTTAAGCGTACATAGTGTATTCTCATTAGGGTCTATTACATCAAATTTTCCTCCTATAGAAAACAACTTTTGTTTAAACTTTCCCACTAGATTTTCATTTTCATCGAACACTTCTACCTTAGACAAAAATATAGAGACGCCTCGTTTGATAGACAATACTTTTTCGCCCGATGGGGTTTTTATTTCCACATGGAAAGGAGTCATTCTTTTATAATCTGTAAATCGGAGCATTTTGGTAAAAAATCCTAGATTTTCTTCACGACAAGACATGATCATTTCATTGTTGTCGGGGTTATAAATATCGTAGTTATTGGCAGCTTTAAACATACCAACATGTTCTTTTACAAAAAATAGGTTTCGACTTAAAATAGAATTCATGTTTTTATTATTTATTAATTAGACCACAATATAATGATAAATGCGAATGATAAAACCCTAAGTAATTATTCCTTTTCACCTGGATGATAAGTGCGCTCTGCTCTTTGTTCTACATCGCTACGGTAGTAGGCTACCTCTTTAAAAGCAACATCGGCATAGCGTTGCGCCTGATCATCGAAATGTACAGACTCAGGGTCACCACTTTGACCACCTGCTAACATGGATTTTGCCTTCACTTTATCACCAAACTCCACTACTGCCACAAAACTATTCCCTGAAGTACCATAAATACGTTTAGTGTTGTAAGATCTTGCTCCATAAGAAGCCAAAGCACCCCATCTGCCGGAAGCTAAACCCACAGGAATACTTTGTAGACTATCATTAAACGGCTGTCGGATGTCACCATTTATACGTTGGTATCTATTAATCTCTCCCCAAGGAATTTTCCAACTCCCAAAATCTTCTGTGAGGGTAGCCATTGCTTTTTCAAAAATAACAACACGCTCTTCGAGTGGAGAGGTAGTGGCCATGTATTGCATTTTTTCCATACGGCTTAGCCCTTCGGGAAATACGCCATCTCGAAAACATTGTGTACCATAAAAATGGGCTAACGACATGGCTACTGATGCTTTCGATACTGCAAAATCCCAGTTTCTTAATTCTTCAACCGCTTCTAAAAGTGATTCATCGGTAACAGACAGTTGATCGCAAGCAGAAATTAACCCAGGTACAAGTACCTCGAAAGCAGGTAAATAAGGGTCATAAGCCGTTTCAATGAGTTTATCAAGCGTTAATTTTTTTGACTTTTCAAGTAATCGAACCGCATGTACTCCACGGAAAGTCTCACGATTTAGCGACATGTAGGATGGATAATCACTTGCCTTTGGGCTGTTTGCACCAGCACTCGTGAAAGGGGTTGAATTACAGTTTTGAATCCATCCGTTTTCAGGATTTATCACCGTGATAATCTCATCAACAGAGTGAAGTCCCTGCCAATCGGTAGCAGGATTACTCCCATCTACAGGGTTTCTATAGTCAAACGTGGTGTCTCGTTTAGGAATAAAATCACCATGATAATAGGCTATGTTTCCTTGTGCATCAGCATATACGGTGTTATTGGAGGAATTAGTCCTCATATCCATCATTTCTCTAAATTCTTGATGGTTGTTTAGCTTCGTTCTTGTATACGACTGGATTAAGGCATTTACGGGATCCCACATCATTGCGGTTGCTACCCATTTACGATCTATTGCATGAGTAATAGGCCCGTGATGGGTACGGTACATCGTGAACGATTTTTCTTTCAACCCCTCTTCATTCGAATAAGTTAGGTTTATGTCTATTGCCTCAACTGGTCGTTGTTCTTCTCCATAAGCATAGGTAAAACCTTCCTCTGTTTCCACTATTGTTTCCACAAACTCATCCATAATATCGGTATAGGTTGAGGTGTGCATCCAGCCTGTTTTTTCATTAAATCCTTGGTAGACAAAAAACTGTCCCCATGTTACCGCTCCATAAGCATTTAGTCCTTCTTCACTTACCACATGAACTTCACCACGGAAAAAGAATGAAGTATGAGGGTTTATCAAAAGCATTGCATTGCCCGATTCGGTCAATTTACCAGAAATGGCAAAGCCATTTGAACCCCTAGGTTCGTTATCGTTAGGACGAATAAGTCCATCAGAAACAGCACTTAACATTTGAGTTGTATCTGACGCATAAAAATCTTTTATTTTTTGTGTGGATATTTGCTCAATATCGCCACCAATAGAGCCTTCACTAAAATACATGGGCATCCACGGTTCGAAATGTGTTAATAATTTTGGCTTTACCTCTGGATGAGTGTGTAAATAATAGTTAATGCCATCTGCAAATGCATCACAGAGTTTTTTCAACCATTCAGGACTATTTTCATAGTGAGCAATAGCCTCTTCTTTTGTCATAAACAATTGCGCCCTTAGGTCACTATAAAGTGCTTTCTCCCCCTCAACCTCTGCCAGTCTACCAATGGCCCATATATAATTTCGTTCTACCCGATTAAAATCATCTTCACATTGCGCATAGAGTAAACCAAAAACAGCATCAGCATCCGTTTTTCCATAAATATGAGGAACACCAAAATCATCTCTAATAATTTCGGTAGCAGCAGCATGTTTTTCCCAACGTGCTTGTTCGGGCAATTCGGCAGGACTAGAGCAGCCTATAACAGCCCCTAATAACAGGATATATACGTATTTCATAAACATTTTTTTATTTAAAAAGAATAACGTTACTTGACAATCAAAACTAGTGAATCAATTATACCTCATATAAAAGTATCTGATTACAACAACGTATGCAAACGGCCTATTTGTCATTTGTATAAATCGTTATGGATTTATTTCGTAAAATCTTTACTTCCTTTTGTAGCAAGTAGACATATAACTAAATAATTACCCCATTAATTATTACATCGCTTGCAATATCAGTAAGAGGTATAGCCGTTTTTACTGAAAAGTAAATAGCGTTTATACTCTAAAACACTAGCTAATGAACTACTTCCTTAGCACTACTACCCCACGATGCCTATCCAGAAACCATGCATTAATAATCTACAGAATCATAGACTACGACCTTTTTCCAATATTGTTGGTTCTCTTCAATAAATTTAAGGTGAGTAGGGTGTGTTTGGTAAATATCTTGATCGGCTTTATTATCAAACATAAGAAGTAAAGAATACGAGTATGAACTGTCAATCACGTCTCGATCCGTTTTGGCAGGTACGCCTAAATGTTTTGTTTTTATTGTTTCAATGGTAACAAGTTCTTCAAGTCCTTTTTGAAA
>JAOULS010000148.1 GCA_029881895.1 Cyclobacteriaceae bacterium
GAGGATATAAGGAAATTGTAAGTACCATTAGTGGTCCTGAAGCTTATGGCACTTTAAAGTTCGAGTCGGGAGTGCATCGTGTACAGCGTGTACCTGCTACTGAAACACAAGGTAGGGTGCATACTTCAGCCGCCACTGTAGCTGTACTTCCTGAAATGGATGATGTGGAAGTAGAAATTGACATGAATGATGTACGTAAAGACACGTTTTGTTCTTCTGGTCCTGGTGGTCAGTCGGTAAATACTACCTATTCAGCAGTACGCCTTACACATGCACCTACTGGTTTAGTAGTGTCATGCCAAGATCAAAAATCACAACTAAAAAACTTTGATAAAGCACTAAAAGTGCTTCGTTCTCGAATTTATGAAATTGAACTAGCCAAACATAACGAAGAGGTGGGTGGTCTACGAAGAAACATGGTGGGAAGTGGTGATCGTTCCGATAAAATTCGAACTTATAATTACGCACAGGGACGAGTGACTGATCATAGAATTGGCTACTCTCAACACAACTTACCTACAGTTATGGATGGTGAGATAGGAGGTTTTATAGAGCAATTACGCATTGCTGAGAGTACTGAAAAAATGAAAGAAGGAAGCGAATAATGCTCTTATTTGTGTCTCACAAACAAGCTTTCATTTTTTAAAGAGAGTGTTGGTAAATAATACGGAATTCAATTTTAGGTCGTTTTCAAACAAGTGAAACAATATTTCATATATGTATTAATAGCCATTATTGCTTTTGCTGGAGCATGTGAGCAAGAAGCCGATCAATTTACTACTGAAAGTAGTGCCAAGCTTCGCTTTTCAGCCGACTCTGTAAATTTTGATACCCTATTCACGTCTGTTGGTAGTGTCACTAAAAGGTTTTGGGTCTATAATGATTTGGAAAATGCCGTAGACATTTCAACAGTAAAATTAAGAAATTCCCAATCCAGCTTTTCTATTATCTTGAATGGACAGTCGCAAAGCACTTTCGAAAATGTTCCTATCCTTGGAAGAGACAGCATACAAGTATTGGTAACTGTAAATATTGATCCAAAAAACCAGAATTTACCCTTTTTGGTGGACGATTATCTCGATTTTACTACTAATGGTAATCTGCAATTTGTCAATCTGGTGGCTTGGGGACAAGATGCTCACTTTATTGAAAAAAGTGTTTTGACGTGCAACCAAGTTTGGACAAATGAAAGACCTTACGTATTGCTCGATTCTGTATTTGTGGAACAAGGTTGTAAACTAATAATTAATTCAGGCACACGAATTTATGCAAATGTAAATACGTCCATTGTAATAGCGGGTACCCTTGAAGCTAGCGGCACTTTTAATGAACGAATATTAATTACCAACTCAAGACTTGATAAAAATTATATTAATGCTCCAGGGCAATGGGGAGGAATACTTTTTGCAGAAACCAGTACCAACAACTTCATTAATTGTACTGATATACGCAATGCAGTCAATGGCATTTGGTTAGGAACTCCTGATAACGACATTGATCCTGACTTAATTTTGAGTAATTCCAAAATTGAAAATATGTCAGGGATAGGACTAGCAGCTTTTACCTCTGATTTGTATGCCTATAACACACTTGTCAATAACTGTGGGCAATTTGCAGTAGCTAATTTGGCTGGAGGAAACTATAAATATGAACACTGTACTTTTGCGAATTTTTCATTCGATTTTTTTAGAAATGAGCCTGCTGTAGTTTTTTCAGATAATCTTCCTATTTCAGATACCGAAATACTAACCGATGCACTGTCAGTAGAAATGACTAACTCCATTATTTGGGGTAGTTTGGAAAATGAAGTGCTATTGAGCAATGCTGGAGGGCAAATTTTCGATCTTGTTTTCACGAATAACATCTTCAAAACTTCTGATCCATCCATCCAAACAGTTAGCAATATTATTAATGAAGATCCTAAATTCATTAATCCTAAAAATTATGAATATCGTTTAGACACATTGTCCACTGCCAAGGATGCGGGTATAACCCTAAGTATTACAGAAGACTTAGAAGGCAACCTTCGAGATGCCATGCCCGACATCGGGGCTTATGAAAGGGTTGAGCAATAACTGTCCCTGCGAGATTTTTTGAATTCTTGAAAACCAAAAGAAATACCATAAAGCCCTTCATTTGGAGGGGGTAGGGGTAGGTTTAGTAAAACACATTTCTTTTGGTTTAAATTAATGCATTAATATGAATTCCAGTTTTATTATCTTATCCATCTCTGTGTTATAGTCTACAAAAGCCCAGTTAGATTCCTACCACCCAGGGCAAACGCATTTAAACAAATAATGGCCATTCGGAGGTTTCAGTCTCTATTCTTGAGGCTAAAAATCGTTAAAATATTCATCATCTAGCGTTTTATTTTCTTTATGGTTAAGATTTCTCCAGTCCTGATCCCGATAAAACGGAATCAGGCTTACGAAATGAACTTAGAAGTTAAATGCATACTGTCCCAAAAAGTGTGTCTGATTTGAAAAAAGGGTTTCCCACAATTAACTTCATAATATTAAATAACCACAAATATTATTATGGAAATAGAAAAGCAGGAAACCGAATTAAAATTAAGTAAAAATCAGCTTCAAAACATCATTAATAGCCACCTTCAAGAAGAACAAGGCTTAAATGATTTGTTTGCTATGATGGTCAATGGATTAATGTTAAGTGAGCGTAACACTTTTCTTTATTCTGATCAAGAAGAACAAAACAAAGGAAATGGATATCGTTATGCTTCTCGTTCAGGCATAGGTTCAAAATTACAATTAAAGATACCTAGAGATCGATTAGGAGTTTTCCAACCAGTAATTCTTGGGTTACTCAATGAACAGGAAGAACAAGTGAAAGACCTTTGCTTTGAATTGTATGGAAAAGGGTTAACCACTAGACAGATAGAAGATGTTGTCGCCAAGATTTATGGATCGAGCTATAGTAAAAGTAGTGTATCACGCATAACAACAGATTTTTCTGCCTTAGTTGAATCTTGGTTACAACGTGATTTAGATGCGTACTATCCAATTGTTTATATTGATGCCATTCATATCAAAGTTCGAAGGGAAACAGTAGCTACAGAAGCTTTTTATGTGCTATTAGGTCTAAAAGAAGATCATACCAGAGAAGTGTTGGGAATTATCAATATTCCACAAGAATCAGCTTCTGGATGGGAGGAGGTACTAGAAGGTATCCAATCAAGAGGTGTTCAAAAAGTAGGTTTATTTGTCTTCGATGACTTGACAGGTCTGGATACAGTTATTGGAAAAGTATTTGCTGAGAGCATGCAACAAAAATGCATGGTACACTTTCAAAGAAACCTCAATAAACATATTCGGACAACACATAAAGAAGACTTCTGTAAAGAGCTAAAGGGTATTTTTAATCCTGATGATGTGTTTTACACAGTAGAACAAGGGGTTAACAACCTCAAAGAAGTACTGGGTAAGTGGGCTAAAACTTATCCCAAACTTCAATCAACATTAAATAGGGATGATCTAGAAAGTGTCTTTACCTATCTGAATTTTGATTATAGAATAAGAAGAATGGTTTATACGACAAACTGGATAGAAAGACTCAATAAATCCTTTAGAAGAACACTCAAAATGAGAAATGCATTGCCCAACCCCAAAGCAGCTATTACCTTGATGGGATATGTGGCTATGGAGATGGAAGAAAAAACTTATAGCTATCCGATAAATAATTTTAAATTTGATGATAACTTTAAACTAAACAATGTGTGAAGTGAACAGTGGAAAACCCTAATCTCAGACACACAATATGGGGCAGTACCGTTAAATGCGTTAGCCCTGTCCTATCACCGTAGGAATGACTATCATTTCTTAGAATTTCATATATTTATTAGTTGAACCTAAACCTACCAACTATGAAAGAGTTCCTTACAATGTTATGCTTGCTAATTTCACCATTAGTTACAACAGTTTTTGCTCAAAATGAAAGTTATATTTTAGAAAAACAAGCCAAGGAGGCTTTTGATGTAAAAGAATATGAGGAAGCAATAAACCTATTTGAAGATCTTATTTCAAAGTATAAGACATCAAGGTACGTGGATGAATGGAAATATGCTATAGCAAGGTCTTATGTTCAATTGAACAAGAAAAATGCTGCCTTAGATGTTCTTGGAGAATTAAATAAAAATGAAGGAGTTTCTTATTCACAACTTATGCTTGACACTGCTTTAATAAGATTAAGAAAGGAAGCTCGATTTACTGATATAACTAAAAGTTTGCATGTGGATTCGATTCTTTATGTGTATGACATAGTAATGGATATGGTGAATAGCCCAGATAGCATTATAACTTATGAAGGAAAAACAGTGCGAGGGGATTGGAATCGTGCTTATTTAGAATATTATGGTGAAAATGATAGTATGACATTTTTACCATATTTTGATAAAGAACTTATTTTCAATAATTGCAATATTTCCAGTTTACAAAAAATAGGTTTAAAGGGGTTGAAAATAAGAAATAATATTTGTGATAAAGGTTTTCGCTTTTTCTTGGTATATATTAAAAATTCGTTAGAAGCCAGTTTCAATAACCCTAACAATCCAGAAATTGTTGAGTCATTAATTGAAGCCTGTAAATTTGGGAGTTTGGAAATATTTTCAAATTTAAATCACAATAATTTCAAGATGAAATTGGTAACTATCGGGTCAGATTTAGTAAATAATTCTTTAATAAAATTGCATGGAGCTAATATTAGTATAAGTCAAAACAAATTTAAAGGAAAAGAAAATGTTGTTGAATTGATGATTAAGAGTGATAAATTCGAGTTTAAAAACAATGAAGTAGAGGGCATATTAGATATTGATAATCTTAGTATATCTAATTTAGTTTCTTTCAGAGATAATGAAATCATTGGAAGGATTAGTTGTAGTGAAACTGTATTGTCAGAATTCTCCAACGATATTGATTGGAAACAATTAGCAGGCAATAAACTTATGGTTATAGAAGATATTCCAGGTGAATGGAATTATGAAACCGGTCTTGAATGTCAAAATTGTTTTCGCTATTACGGTATTGATAGTATTTATTTAAAATTTGAAATAGATAGTGTACTGAAAGAAGAGTACAAAGAATGGGCACATAAAAATTTAATCAACTCTTATTATAAACTTAATAAAATCTACAAAGACCGTGGTGATTTAGAATCAGCCAATAGCTGTTATGCCGAAATGAAAGATGTAATGGGCAGAAGGCTAAAAGCAATTTATAATCGAGATGGAGGCTTCCAAAATTATATACAATGGAAGCTTAATCGGCTACTTAAAACTTATACCAACCATGGCACAAATTTGGCACTACCCATAGTCATTTCCATCTATGTTATCCTTGCCTTCTCCGTATTCTATTTCTTCTTTCCATCTGATTGGGATGTCAGCAGCAAGTCGAAACTACTCCACGATTTCAAAGAATTTAAAACTAAAAATGATAAGGGTTATTTTAAACCTTTCTTAATTCTTATATCAGGATTATTTGTCAGTCTAATTAATGCGCTCACGCTTAGTCTTAATGCCTTTGTTACCTTAGGTTTTGGTGCTATCCCCACAAAAGGGTTAGCACGCTATGTCTGCATTATTCAAGGTTTTATCGGGTGGTTTTTGTTAAGTATTTTTACAGTAACGTTGATTAATCAGGTGTTGTTTTAGGTTAATGTGAGTTCATTATAAAAACAACACATAATGTTTCAAAAAGAAATCACTCTCCCAGCATTTCAACGAGGTTTTCATTTAATCACAAATGAAATAGTAAACCATGTGCCAGAGTTGCGAGATATATCTATTGGCACTATACATGTTTTTATTCAACATACTTCGGCTAGCCTCACCATCAACGAAAATGCAGATCCAACGGTACGGCAAGATTTTGAAAGTTTTTTCAACACATCTGTTCCTGAAGACGAACCTTACTATAAGCACAATTATGAAGGCTCCGATGACATGCCCGCTCACCTCAAGTCCTCCATTTTAGGAAGTAGTATTACTATTCCTATAACCAAAGGAAAATTGAACCTTGGTACTTGGCAAGGCATTTACCTTTGTGAACACAGAAATAATGGAGGAAATAGAAAGTTGGTGATTACGGTATGTGGAAATGAAGGTTAATAATTAGAAATTACACTAACCGTCTCAATTTTTCATAGTCAATTTTTGAATTGTGCCTAGGGTCTCTTGGAATCTTTGCTATCGTTTTTATAACATCATAATCAATTTCTGCTATGTGCTGTTCTATTTGGCTAATGGAAAGACTGGTTTCAATAACCAAAATAAGTTTGTTATCTACATATAAAATAGTTCCCATAGTAATACCATCAATGGATTGTAATTGGTTCTCAATAATAAACGGAGAAATTAATCCAGTTTCTATGTTGATCAATTGTTTACAACGTCCTGTTAAAAACAATTCTCCCTGCTTCATAAACCCACTATCTCCTGTACGATGCCACACCATATTTCCCACAACTATTTTATTTTCCTTAAATGCAACTTCATTATTATAATATTGCTTTAATACATGTGCTCCTGAAACAACGATTTCTCCAATTTCCCCATCTTCAGCACAAAGCAGTTGAAATGTATCTTCGTTTTTCACTGATATTGCATTCTTGATTATTCGGATAATCCTTATTTCAGCTTTATGATATGGCTTACCAACAGGCAACCCCTGTTTAAGTTCGCCTGCCCTATTTACTAAAAAATTTGCATCAATAGAGCTTATAGGTTCAGCTTCTGTAGAGCCATAGACTATTTTAGTGATGGTATTTGGGAAAGCCTCACGGTATAGTTTTGCTTCATCTGGAAATACTGGAGCACCTCCAGTAAATATTTTCTCTATTCCTGAAAGTTCGGTCTTACTTTCTTTTAAATGCTTCGCTATTTTTCGGATAAAAAATGGGGATGCGGTTATTCTATTTACTTTATTCTCATAGATTTGTGTTGCAATAGCCGTAGCATTCATCGACTCTGGCTTTGTCATTTTAAAATTTGCGATTACTGAAGTACAACCCACACCTAAATTAACAAAAAGTACTATAGGTAATACAGGCATATCAATGTCGGTATACTTAGGCTCAATTTCATCGAGTAGAGCTTCAAACTGTGCTTTAAGAAACCCGTGTGTGCGGTTGGCTGCTTTTGGTGTTCCTGTACTACCCGTGGTAAATGTGATAAGCGCAGCATCATTTTCTGAAATAGGAGTTATATCAATTTTTTCGGTACTTTTTTTTCTCAAATTCAACTTAATTGGTATTGCTCTTAATTCTGATGAAAAAATTACAAACATTCGAGCTTTGAAAACACCAATAAAGCCTTTGCAATCAGCCAATTTGCAACAAAGTTCTAAT
>JAOULS010000149.1 GCA_029881895.1 Cyclobacteriaceae bacterium
TTAAAGCTACTAATATACCAATACTAATTGTTGGAGGTACTTCTTAACCTATAAACTAATAACACATCATATATCACAAAATAAAGACATGAGAACACATACGAAAGAAACACAAGAAACAATGACTCCTGAAAAGGCATTCGTGTATTTGAAGGAAGGAAATCAGAGATTCCAAAACAATTTGAAAGCTAACCGTAACCTTCTAGAACAAGTGAACGAAACAAGCGAGGGCCAATTTCCTTTTGCTGTAGTTTTGAGTTGTATCGATTCGCGCGTTTCGGCAGAATTGGTTTTTGATCAGGGGTTGGGTGATATTTTCAGTGTTCGTATCGCTGGAAATTTTGTAAACGAAGATATATTAGGAAGCATGGAGTTTGCTTGTAAAATAGCAGGCTCAAAACTAATTGTAGTGTTAGGACATAGCAAGTGTGGTGCGATTAAAGGAGCATGCGATGATGCCAAACTCGGAAATTTGACTGCTCTAATTAGCAAAATAAAACCTGCTGTTGAGGCAGTTAAAGAGCCTGCTGAAAACAGAAATTCAACGAATAGTGAATTTGTGGAAAAAGTTTCACACGTGAACGTGGAAATGACGATAGCAAACATTAAAGAGCAAAGCCCTGTACTAAAACAAATGCTTGATGATGGTGAAATAGGAATAGTAGGAGGAATGTATAATGTAGATAGTGGCCATGTAGAATTAGGTGACCTTTGATAGAAGTAGAATTTTATTTATTTAACATAGAAATAATTATAAGAAGAAATATGAAAATAAACGCCAATAATTTATACAATGCCAAATTATTTCATCTTACTTGAATGAATGCAAAGTTATGGTAGATGGTAGTTTTTACAACTTACATCATGCCTAATATTTGATGAATTATGCTTTCAATTGGCATTGAATTAGTAATGTAGAAAAATTTTGTTTTTAACTAAATATATAATACTATGAACATTCAATTTCAAAATAAAAAAGAGCTAAATGAAGTTAAAGAACGTTTCAATAACTTGACAGAACAAATTAAGGAAGCCTCTAATTTTATTAATGAGGTAGAAAAGGGAAATCTTGAAGTTGATATATCCAAGAGTCTTCTGGATATAGATTTAGGCACTTCTTTACTGTCAATGAAAAAGCATCTATCCTCAATTTCTAATGATGAAAAAACACGAAATTGGTCGAATGTAGGGTTAGCCAAATTTTCAGATATTTTGCGGAATGAAGAATCGTTAAAACTGATGGATATAACAGATAATATCCTAATGAATTTAGTGAAATATGTGGAGGCAAATCAGGGAACTGTTTTTGTTTTGGAAGGAGAGGGGAATAGTGAAGAACACCTTTCAATAATATCCACCTATGCATACGATAGGAAAAAATTTATAAAAAAGCGTATCGAGATAGGTGAAGGCTTAGTAGGTCAATGCTTTTTAGAAAAGCAAACCATTTTCCTAACAGATGTTCCATCAGACTATATTGCCATTACTTCCGGATTAGGAAAATCTACTCCCAAATCGGTCATAATTTCCCCTTTATTGATTAATGAAAAAGTATTTGGAGTAATAGAACTGGCATCGTTGCAGGAGTTTGCCCCTCATCATATTGATTTTATTGAGAAGCTTTCTGAAAGCATAGCCGTGTCAATAAAAAATATTAGAGATAGCGAAAAAACGCAATTACTATTGAGAGAAAGTCAGCAACAAGCGGAAGAGTTGCGTGCTCAAGAAGAAGAGATGAGACAGAATATGGAGGAGATGCAAGCCACTCAAGAAGAAATGGCTAGAAAAAGTGATGAGCTAAATAAAGCGACCTCTGAAATGACAAGTGTTTTGAATGGAATTAATTCGAATATGGCGACCATTGAGTTTACACCAGATGGAATGGTGTTAGATGCGAATGATAACTTTTTAAAAACAGTAAAATATACATTAGGAGAAATAAAAGGGCAACATCATCGTAAATTTGTGCCCAAAGAAATAGTAAAAACTGAAGAATATAATAAACAATGGAAAAGGTTAGCTTCAGGCGAAGCAATAAAAGGAATTTTTAAACGCATCTCATCGGAAGGAAGTACGATATGGTTAAATGCCATTTATACGCCCATAAAAAATGCAAAAGGAGAGGTAGAAAAGGTGGTGAAATTCGCAACTGATATTTCAGTAGAGCAAGAAATGTTGGCAGAGAACGAAGGGATGATAAGTGGGATAAATGCAATAGTAGCTACCATTGAGTTTACACCAGAGGGTACAATAATTAGTGCGAACGATAATTTTTTAAAAACAGTTGAATATTCGATAGATGAAATTAAAGGTAAGCATCATCGGATATTTGTACCAGAGGATATAAAGGAGTCTGATGAATATAAAACACAATGGTCAAGACTGGCTTCAGGGGAGGCTTTATCAGGGGAGTTTAAGCGAATTTCCTCAACAGGAAAAGAGGTGTGGTTGAATGCAATATATAATCCCATTCGGAATGCAAATGGAGATGTGGCAAAAGTGGTGAAGTTTGCTACAGAAATTAAAAAAGATAAATAATAATTATTGTGTTATTTAATATATATTTAACAAATAACTGATGCTATGTAAAATAGGCAAATACTGCTATTGCGAGTAAAGAATGACCGAAATAACACTATGTTTACCACATAAAAATGAAAATTTCTACACTCTTTCGTAATGGTATAAATTGTTTTACGTGATATAATTTAATATTAGAATAAAAAAAAATAAAATTGTGTAGTAAAATGTGAAA
The DNA here is from genome assembly GCA_029881895.1 of Cyclobacteriaceae bacterium. Classification (GTDB taxonomy): domain Bacteria; phylum Bacteroidota; class Bacteroidia; order Cytophagales; family Cyclobacteriaceae; genus JAOUKH01. The sequence continues at coordinate 2,756 of JAOULS010000149.1, forward strand.
TAAGTCACATAAATTTTAACTATAAAGCATGAAAAAACAATCTATACTAGAAGCAAAGTACGAAGCGCAAAAATTAGCTTTTGCACCATATTATTTCCAAGTAGTCGTTACGTTAAGGAAAACAGGGATATTGACTTTTATTCACTCGAAAAAGAAAGGAGTATCTATTCAGGAAATTGTAGATAAATTTAAAATTACGGAATATGGTGTTCGAACGCTGCTAGAGGCGGCAGAAAGTGCAGGTATTGTTGACTATATAGATGAAAATAATGTTGTTATTACAAAAGTAGGGTATTTGGTTAATTTTGATCAGATGACTGGTGTTAATATTAATTTCATGAATGATGTTTGTTATGATGGGGCAAAACATTTAACTCAAAGTATTCAAAATGATAAGCCAGAAGGGCTGAAAGAGCTGGGAAATTGGGACACTATTTATGAAGGGTTATCTCAATTACCAGATCAAATTAAAAAGTCATGGTTTGAATTTGATCATTTTTATTCAGACGATGCGTTTCCTTATGCTCTTCCAATTGTTTTTGAAGATAATCCTAACTGTATTTTTGATATAGGCGGAAATACTGGTAAATGGTCATTTGCATGTTGCGAATACAACCCTAATGTAAAAATGAAAATATTTGATTTACCAGGTCAAATAAATGTTGCAAAAGCAAATGCAGAGGAAAAAGGGTATTTGGATAGAATCGATTTTTATCCTATTGATTTACTAGATGCAACACAAAAAATACCGAAAGGTGCTGATGTAGTTTGGATGAGTCAATTTTTAGATTGTTTTTCAGAAACAGAAATTATCACTATTCTTAAAAATGTACATCAAGCTATTGATAGTGAAACTCCTGTATATATATTAGAAACATTTGTTGATAATCAAAAATTTGAAGCTGCAAAATATTCCTTAACGGCAACATCATTATATTTCACTACTATGGCAAATGGAAATAGTAAAATGTACAGATTAACCCACATGAGGAAAATAGTGGATGCAGCAGGGTTTGATATTGTAATTGAATACCCTCTTATAGGAAACAGTTATCATACAATATTAAAATGTGTAAAAAGAAAATAGTATGTAAATGATCGTTGGCACGTTTAAGTTTTCTGTTTCTTTTTCTTTGCGGCAGGAAAGAGAATGTTATTTAATATAAGGCGATAGCCTGGTGAATTGGGATGAATCTTTAGGTCAGTGGGTTCTTCTCCTACCAAATGTTGATAGTCTTCAGGGTCATGACCTCCATAGAAGGTCCAAAATCCTTTTCCAAATACCCCGTGGATGTATTTTACTTCATTCATGTCCTTATTTTCTCCCATAATCACTACATCAGGTTTTATGAATTTCTTTTTATACCCTGTTGTTTGTCCATAAAACCCTTTTATAACACGCGTATGGTTTTGCGTGAGCATTGTAGGTACGGGATCCCATTTGGCTGAAAATTCAAATAGTTTGAAAAAATCGTTTTCCTGTTTCACTTTTCTTTCAAATGATTGATTATCGATATTTGAATATTCATAATTCATAGGATTTCGATCGATAGTGAAATTTTCAAAGGCAAATGTACCTGTAAAATCAAGTTTTGATTGTGCATTGGGGTCCATTGGGTCACCATCGTAGACATTATCGCAAATATCAATACCATCTGCAGCTAACGCAATATCGTAGGTGTCAGTAGCGGAGCACATTGCAAATAAAAACCCTCCTCCAGATACAAATTCACGAATTTTTTTAGCTACTGCTAATTTTAAGTGGGAGACTTTGTTAAATCCATATTTTCTTGCCAAGTCTTCAAATTCTTTCTGCTGATCGATATACCAAGGCATGTAGCGATAACTTCGGTAAAACTTGCCGTATTGACCCGTAAAATCTTCATGATGAAGATGTAGCCAATCATATTCTGGTAATTCATCCGTCATGAGTTCGTCATCAAAAATAACATCGTAAGGTATTTCAGCATAAGTAAGCACCATTGTAACCGCATCGTCCCATGGTAACTTACTCTTTGGTGAATAAACAGCAATTTTAGGGAATTTTTCTAGCTTCATTACGTCTGTATTAGACGATGGACTTGCGATCTGCTTTATAATCGCATTCGCCTGTGCATCTGAAATCACATCGTACTTTACACCTCTTATTATCAATTCGTTTTCAAACTGCTGATAGTATTTGAACATGAAACTACCCCCTCGATAGTTTAACAACCAATCTACTTCAATGTCGTTTTGTAATATCCAATAGGCAATGCCATATGATTTAAGATGATTTGTTTGTTTTTCATCCATAGGAAGAAAAAGGTAACTACAGTAGGCATGGTAGCTTGTGCCCAGAATAATAAATAGAGATAATAGTGCTTTTTTAAACATGGTAAAATATTCTTACTTATGTGAATAACGTAAACAAATTTTAATTGGACGAATTTCAGCCTTAAATTTTACCGATTAGCTAATGAATTTCAAAATTCACGTAATATTAACACGAGTACTTTTATTATTTGCATATATTCAAATGTTAAATAGCTTCAAATGAATTTAATTGAAAATATAAAAGAGGGCATACGTTCTATTAGCTCTAACTTACTTAGAACAATATTAACAGCTCTAATTGTCGCCATTGGTATCACTTCGTTGGTGGGTATACTTACTGCTATTGATGGTATTCAAAACTCTGTAAGTGATAGTTTATCAGATTTAGGAGTAAATACCTTTGATATTTATTCGAAAAGAAATAGGAGAGGACATAGTGGAGGAGTTACCGAAAAGGTGTATTCAGCTATAAAATTGAAAGAAGCACAGCGGTTTACAGAAAATTATAATTATCCTTCAAGCGTAAGTTTGTCTACTAGTGTAACCAGTATAGCTGAGGTTAAATATAAATCAGAAAAGACAAATCCAAATGTGTGGGTAATAGGTGCCAATCAAGAATACGTAGCTTTAAAGGGACTAAACTTGGAGAAAGGAAGAAATTTCTCTGCTATTGAAAATCAATATGGCACAAATGTGGCTATTATTGGTCTTGATGTAAAGAAATCACTGTTTAAAGAAAAAGTAGATGTAATAGGCAACGAAATTACAGTTTTAGGTTTCAAATTTAGAATTATAGGTGTTTTGGAAGAAAAGGGACAAATTGGAGGTGGAAATAGTACAGATAACTCCGTAATAATTCCGATTGGTAGTGCTAGTAAAGCAGGAGCTAGTCGAATATTACGGTACAACCTTACGGTTGGCATTACTACTGGAGGAGAAATTGAGGCAGCAATGGGAGAAGCGACATCTTTAATGCGACAAATTAGACATGATCGGTTAGGTGATGATAATTCATTTGAATTAACGAAAAGTGAAACGCTGGCTGATACAATGGAGGAAATTACAGGTGTGATGCGTATAGGAGGTTTTGGGATAGGTTTTATAACACTGTTAGGTGCTTCTATAGCACTAATGAATATTATGATGGTGTCAGTGACTGAACGAACAAGGGAAGTTGGCGTTCGAAAGGCATTAGGAGCTACTCCATTGCGTATTCGTCAGCAGTTTTTAATTGAGGCCATTGTTGTGTGTCTAATGGGAGGTATTGGGGGAGTAATACTGGGTATTGGAGTAGGGAATTTAATATCTTCTGTAATTGGTGTAGGCGGTTTTATTATTCCTTGGGCTTGGATGCTCATGGGGTTTGTTATCTGCATAGTAGTAGGTATGATATCAGGGTATTGGCCCGCCTATAAAGCGTCAAAACTTGACCCAATAGAGTCGTTACGATTCGAATAATTAGTATCTCATTGTTAAAAAATCATTAGTAAGGTAGTAAAAATAGCACCACCTAAGAGCATAATGAGCAGGCTATAAGGGAGAATGTCTTTTGCTTTCAACTTTGTTATTCCCAAAAGTGGCAATGCCCAAAATGGTTGTAGCATATTGGTTAGTTGGTCGCCATAGGAAAGCGCAAGGATAGATTTATTGATAGGGACATGAAGTGCTTGTGCGGCTACTGTAATAATTGGTCCTTGTATCGCCCACTGTCCACCACCACTAGGCACAAATATATTCACTATTGCTGCACTAATAAATGTGTATAGTGGAAAAGTGAATTCATTAGAAATATCGATAAAGAAATTAGAAAAAAGTGCCGCTAACCCTGCGTATTTCATAATCCCCATAATGCCTGCATAAATAGGGAATTGAATAATTATTCCAGTAGCACCTTTTACGGCATCTGTAGCTGCCTGAGTAAATTGATGAATTGATCCATGAAATAAAATACACAATCCAAAAAGTAAAAAATTAATATAATTAAGATTTATAAACCCAATATTACTTTCAGAAAGGTTCATCACCCCATAATAGGTGGCGTATAAACTAATAATACCCCCAAATACCCAAGCAAACCCTTTTGAATGGTCTAGTTTTTCGCCTGCATCAATTTGCATTTGTTTTGGGGTGCTGCTGTTTTGATGAAGTGTGTAAGGTTTGGGTTTACTTTTATGCCCTAATAAATAAAAGGCGGAAGGGATGATGAGTAGTAATATCAGCGATGTAGTAATGTTAAGAGGTGATAATATGGTTTCAGTAA
>JAOULS010000308.1 GCA_029881895.1 Cyclobacteriaceae bacterium
ATGAAATTATCAGAATTCAAGTACGATTTACCGGTTGGTCTATTAGCCAAGTATCCGGCAGATAACAGGGATGAGTCGAGGCTAATGGTAGTCCACAGAGACTCTGGAAAAATTGAACACAAAATTTTTAAGGATGTTGTAGACTACTTCGATGAAGGAGATATGATGGTGGTAAACAACACCAAAGTCTTTCCTGCTCGTTTATTCGGCAACAAAGAAAAAACAGGTGCAGAGATTGAAGTATTTCTACTAAGAGAGTTAAACAAAGAACTTCATCTTTGGGATGTATTGGTTGATCCTGCCCGAAAAATACGAGTAGGCAACAAACTATATTTTGGAGAAAGCGACCTCGTTGCAGAAGTAATAGATAATACTACTTCTAGAGGTAGAACTATTCGTTTTCTTTTTGATGGCACTGATGAAGAGTTTTACAAAACGATAGACGAACTAGGAGAAACACCTCTACCAAAGCATATCGATAGAAAAGCCGAACCAGAGGACCGAGATCGTTTTCAGACGATATATGCTGAACACACAGGAGCTGTAGCTGCGCCTACTGCTGGATTACATTTTACGCCACACTTATTAAAAAGGTTAGAAATCAAAGGCATTGATCTTAGTCCTGTAACTTTACATATCGGATTAGGTACTTTTCGACCTGTAGATGTAGAAGATTTGACGAAGCATAAAATGGATTCTGAAAACTATAGCATAGGTGACGAAACTTCAGCTTTAGTAAATCGAGCGTTAGATGCTAAGAAAAGAGTTTGTGCCGTAGGTACTACCTCTATGAGAACATTAGAATCTTCTGTATCTGCCAATGGCCGTTTAAAGCCAAGTGAAGGATGGACAGATCGATTCATTTTTCCTCCTTACGAATTCAAAATTTGTAATTCTATGATTACCAACTTTCATTTACCAGAATCAACATTACTGATGATGGCATCTGCTTTTGGAGGATATGAATTAATTAGAGAAGCGTATCAAGTAGCCATAAAAGAAAAATACAAATTCTTTAGCTATGGTGATGCTATGCTCATCTTATAATTTTAAATAAATCAAGATTTAAAAGTCATCTCGATAGTATTCGGGATGACTTTTTTTATTTTTACATAATGAAAAAATATGCAGTAATTGTAGCTGGAGGAAAAGGAAAGAGAATGGGATCAACCACTCCAAAACAATATCTATTACTTGATGGATATCCTATTTTAATGCATACGCTATATAAATTTTACACTTACGACTCTACAATTAACCTCATTTTAGTTCTTCCTAAATCAGATTTTGACCTGTGGAATACATTATGTGAAGAACATGATTTTGACATCCCTCTTCAACTTACTTTTGGAGGCGACACTCGATTTCAATCTGTAAAGAATGGTCTTGATTTAATTAATACGGAAGGGTTAGTCGCCATCCATGATGGCGTTCGGCCTTTAGTAGACAATACTATTATTGATGCCTCGTTCAAGGTGGCACTACAACATAAAAATGCCATCACAGCAATCCCTTTAAAAGACTCTATTCGGAAAATTGATGGTGATAAAAATTTTGCTGAAGACCGCTCTAACTATCAAAGTATCCAAACTCCACAAACATTTGAATGCGCTCTTATAAAAAAGGCATATACTACCGAGGAACAGCTCCATTTTACTGATGACGCTAGTGTAGCTGAATTCGCAGGACATAAAATTCATCTTATTGAAGGAAGTTATAAAAACATTAAAATCACTACTACTGAAGATTTGAAAATAGCTGAAGTTTTATTTCTTAAATGAACAACTACTCAATTAAATCCTTGCCATGACAGGGAAATCGGGT
>JAOULS010000150.1 GCA_029881895.1 Cyclobacteriaceae bacterium
TTTTAAAAACGTGGCTTTTTTATTTTAGTGAATATTAACTATTGTCGTCCGAGTAAATTTAGAAAAAACAAAAAGTATGCGATTATCGCCAAATATCATGCTTTTTAATTTTTACAACAAAAAACACATCTCTGTGTCTCCCCTCAAAGAGAGAATCGGGAATATCCCCTTGAGGGGATTATAGGGATGTATTATCACCAAATAAAAAGTATGCGATTTTTTACGTATGACAGTAAATATTAACTACTTACGTAAAAAAAATAGTTGTCATCATTTTTTTTCATATATTAGTATACATTGTCATAAATCATAGATAAAACATTAATTTAGTAGATATGAGTTTATTAAATAGAGTACTTGATGCTGGAACATTAAATAAGGAGTCATATTTGCAAAAAAAAATTCGCTCATCAAATAGTATCGCGCTTGTGATAATGTTTGGCGTGGCCATTCCTTTTATAGGCATTTCATTACTCTTCTACCCTACCCTCACATTCCTTCCAATATTGGCTGTAATTGTTCTAGCCATAGCCATAGCGATCAACGGTTTTGGAATGCATATCTTAGGAAGAGGCATTATTTCAATGTTACCCATTTCCCTTTCCATCGTGTATGGAGCAATGCTAATGGATGATTTAAGAACTCCTTTTATTTCATTTCTGATTGTATCCTATAGTTTTTCTTTCGCTCCAGCGATTGCCTTTGACTTAAGAAAAGAAAAAATTTGGTTGATTATATTCACTCTATATGGGGTGTTAACCATTTTCTTTTTCAAAGAAATTAATCAATTCTTTGTCACTACAATTGATGATAGTCTTATGCGAGATGGGTGGTTAGGCTATCTGGCTTTACTTACAGGAATTTTTGCTGGTTTTGGGAGTCTCTTAACGCTCCTGTCTTTAAATATACGATCCGAAATAAAAATGGATGAGGTAATCCAACAAGCAAATGAACAAAATGACAAACTGAAAGGTTCTGAAAATGAATTAAATGAAAAGTTGAAAGAATTAGCGGCAAGGCAAGAAAAGGAAACGGAAAACAATTGGGCAACTCAAGGCATTGCCGAAATAAGTACACTATTACGATCTGATCAAGATAGTAAAAAACTGTATGACAAAATTACCTCCTACATTACTGAGTACCTCGAAGCAAATCAGTGTGGCCTATTTTTAGTAGAAAGTGATGAGTATGGAGAGAATTTGATTTTAAAACTTCAATCGTGTTATGCCTATAACCGAAAAAAGTTTATTGAAAAAGAAATAAGTCCAGGCCAAGGGTTAATTGGTCAAGCGTATCTTGAAAAATCACCCATTTACCTGAAAGATGTTCCAACAGGATATTCATCTATCACCTCTGGTCTTGGTGAAAGCACCCCAAGTGAAGTGCTAATTGTTCCGCTTATCGTAAATGAAAGTGTTGAAGGTGTGATAGAGTTTGCTTCATTTAATGTTTTCAAACCCCACCAAATAGAATTTTTAAAACAACTTGGTGAAACCTTAGCTTCTTTTATTAATATAAATCGTATTAATGAACGAACTAAAATTCTTCTTGAAGATACTCAACAACAAGCTGAAGAAATGAGGAGCCAAGAAGAGGAAATGCGTCAAAATATGGAAGAATTATCTGCTACTCAGGAAGAAATGGCAAGGAAAGAACAAGAATACCTGAATCAGATTAAAAATCTTCAAGAAGAGATTGATAAAATGAAATAACAGAAAGCAACAACACGCTTATTGTTCTATTTAGGATTTCTTCTAAATCTGCTGAACATTTTTTTCTCAAATTCCCAGAAAAATTTGAATTGCCCAAATACAAACCCTACAAGGGGTAAGGTAAACTGATAGATTGGAAATACTAGTAATATCCGAACGGGATAATAGATCCATTTAGCAGTGTCTGATGTAACGCCTACAAACTCTGTTATAGGTTTTGCTACCCAAGCCGCAAAAGAGCCATTTATCGCAAATACGATGAAAATTAACACTATTTGAATATTAGAGGAAATCCCCCATTTATCTTTTAACTTTTCTAACCAATTCATTTCAATGTAAATAATTTATTTTTTTATCTTTTACCTTCACTTTCTCTAAAGTTAAGAATTGTTCCCAAAACTGATTTACCGGCAATCCAGCCTGAATGACAACAGGCTCTTTTTTTACTGGATGCATAAACTCCAATTGTTTGGCATGTAAATTAATATTCCCCTCTGGATTAGGCTTAGCAAAACCATATTTTACATCTCCTCTAATAGGGCTACCCATTGCCGCTAATTGCACCCGTATCTGATGAGGGCGACCTGTTATCGGATTCACCTCTAACAGCCAATGATCATTCAAGTTCCCTACCACTCTATAGGATAATTCCGCTTTTAAAGCCCCTTCAACGTCATGATCAAAAGCCGTAGTTACATTTTTTGAAGTGTCTTTTTTTAACCAATGTGTTAATTTTGCTTCCTTCACTTTTGGCTTTTTCTTAACAATAGCCCAGTACGTTTTTTTTACTTTACGGTCTTTAAAGAGCTTGTTCATTCGCTCTAGTGCCTTGGAGGTACGTGCTAAAACGACCGCTCCACTTACTGGGCGATCAATCCGATGCACTACCCCCATAAAAACTGCCCCCGGCTTATTGTACTTTTCTTTTACATAGGTTTTACACAAGTCCACTAATGGTTTATCTCCTGTTTTATCCCCTTGCACTAATACTCCTGCTTCTTTATTAACAATAAGCAAATGATTGTCCTCGTAAATAATTGTGTATGCGTTTTGTTTTGCCATTAGAATTCAGATGTAAAGTGAAAATCAATATCAGGGAAATTATCCTGTACCATTCCTAACCAACTTCTTGATTCGGCCATAAAGACAAGTTTTCCGTCTTTATCTTTCGCAATATGACGCTGTTTTGAAGCAATGAATTCATTCAGCTTTTTCTTGTCATCGCTTGCTATCCAACACGCTTTATATAAATTCATAGGACTAAAACTACACGATGCCCCATATTCATGCTTTAACCGATGCTGAATTACTTCAAATTGTAATGCCCCTACCACTCCTACTACTTTTCGTGACCCTAATTCAAATGTAAACAATTGCGCTACCCCTTCCTCCATAAGCTGCTTTAATCCTTTATCCAATTGCTTAGTTTTAAGCGCATCTTTATTGATTACTTCTTTAAATATCTCTGGGGAAAAGCTAGGAATGCCTTTATAAACCCCCTTCTCACCTTCAGTAAGTGTATCACCAATTTTCAAATTCCCTGTGTCGAAAATTCCTACAATATCCCCTGGCCAAGCTTCTTCTACCGTTTCTCGGTCTTGCGCCATAAAGGCAGTAGCATTTGAGAAACGTATTTTCTTGTCGTCTCTTACATGATGGTAATTTTTTCCTCTTTCAAATTTGCCCGAACAGATTCTAACAAAAGCAATTCGATTTCGATGTTTTGGATCCATGTTAGCATGAATTTTAAACACAAAACCTGTGAATTTTTCTTCTTCTGGAAGAATCATACGTTCTTCTGTTTCGCGAGGCACTGGGGTAGGCGCAATATCAACAAAGCAATCTAACAACTCCCGAACACCAAAATTATTCACAGCACTCCCAAAAAATACAGGCGCTACCTTTCCTGCCAAATAATCTTCGTTCGAAAATTCGGGGTACACTCCTTCAATAAGTTCTACATCTTCACGTAACTGACTCGCATTACTCTCTCCAACTAATTTGTCCAATTCAGGATCATTGATGTCTTCTATATCAATACCGCCTGTTAATTCACGTTTACTCGCCTCAAAAAGAACAAGACTTTTATTATATAGATTATATACTCCTCTAAACGTTTTTCCCATGCTAATAGGCCAGCTTAAAGGACGCACCTTAATGCTTAATTTTTCTTCTACCTCATCCAACAAATCGTATGGGTCTTGCCCTTCCCTATCCAGTTTGTTGATGAAACAAATCACAGGAGTATTTCGCATCCTACAAACTTCCATGAGTTTTTCAGTTTGAATCTCTACTCCCTTCACACAATCTATCACCATCACTACACTATCTACTGCGGTAAGTGTACGATACGTATCTTCCGCAAAATCTTGGTGACCTGGGGTATCGAGCAAATTTATTTTCACCCCATTATAATTAAAGCCCATTACTGAAGTAGCGACAGAAATTCCTCTTTGCTTTTCAATCTCCATAAAATCGGACTTTGCATGATCCTTGATTTTATTAGATTTTACCGCTCCTGCTTTTTGGATAGCACCGCCAAACAATAACAACTTTTCGGTAAGGGTCGTTTTTCCAGCATCAGGGTGACTAATAATTCCAAATGTTCTGCGTTTTGCGATTTCTTGCTCTAACATGCGATTTATTTAATAAAGTGCAAAAATAGATAAATACGTTCAGTTTTCTAAATGTTTTAAACCTACAATCGGGGACAATTGCATTTAACTATTTTTCAGCTTTCTAAAAATACAACCTTTCCACTTCTAAAAGGGGTGGACGAGTGTGTTCATTCAAAACCATTTTTAGAAAGAGATAATAATGCTTTATTAATAGTTTACCTTATGAGGTTGTCATTTCAACAGATGACATTATTATCAAAAGGTGAAAATAGTTACAATACCTATTCAAGAAGTGATAAAGGAGCAATAACTTACTGATTATCCTAATAACTGGACTTTATAATTTCCTTCACCTACCTTTCTGTTCAACGTAGCTATCACCCTATTCACATCATCGTAAGGTCCGTTTACAAACAATGGCACCCCATTCTCTCCTACAGGAATATCGTCTATACCATCGTCTATCAACGTATCATCCAATAATTTTTCTGAAAGAGAAAATTCTTTTACTGGATTAAAACCACACTCTATTGCAAAGTCTATGGCGGCATAAACTAAATTATGAAAATAAACCTCATCCACTTCAGTTAAACTTCCGTTTGCATTCATTCTATCCATAATTTCATCTAAGCCATTTTGATCAAAATTACAATTACAAAAAGTATCCTTAACACCTAGACAGTACCGGTCTATTAACATAGTTGTAAACATGAATTTCCCACTAGGTTGTTTCCTTATTAATAAACAAGATGTTAAACCCAAATTATCATAATCATCTGCAACAAGGCATTTGTAAATAGGGAATTTATTGCCGTTTTCAATTATATATTTTTTAGGGGAAAATTTATTAGTCATGTTCTAAATTTTTAATATTAAAAATATTCATGTATAAAACATCTCATTTTATGCAAAATGAGGATAGCCCTGTTAACATCCAATAATATTTAAAAAAAAATAACCTACAACATATATAAACATCGTACACCATTTTTCTATCTGCCAATCTGTCATTTCTACTCCATTGGCACAACCATTGATAAACCTGATTTGTAGAGATTTGAAAACAAATAGATTATAATAAAGTTATCATGGGAAAAATTATTGGAATTGACTTAGGTACTACCAACTCTTGTGTTGCCGTAATGGAAGGTAATGAGCCTGTAGTAATCCCTAACAGTGAAGGAAAACGTACAACACCTTCTATCCTAGCGTTTTTGGACGGAGGAAAGGGAGAACGAAAAGTGGGAGACCCTGCAAAAAGACAGGCGATTACTAATCCTGAAAACACGATTACTTCGGTAAAACGTTTTATGGGAAAGAAATATACTGAGGTAGGTGAGGAGTTGAAAACAGTGACATACAACCTTGAAAAAGGAAATAATGACACTGTACGTGTAAAAATCGGTGACCGACTATACACACCTCAGGAACTTTCAGCTATGATTCTTCAGAAAATGAAGTCTACCGCTGAAGATTATCTTGGAACAGAAGTGACAGAAGCCGTAATTACGGTACCTGCTTACTTTAACGATGCAGAACGACAAGCAACAAAAGAAGCGGGCAAAATTGCAGGACTTGATGTAAAAAGGATCATTAACGAACCTACTGCAGCTGCATTGGCGTATGGACTAGATAAGAAAAACAAAGACATGAAAATAGCAGTGTATGACCTTGGTGGTGGTACATTCGATATTTCTGTTTTAGAATTAGGAGAAGGTGTGTTTGAAGTACTCTCTACAAATGGAGATGTGCATTTAGGTGGTGATGATTTTGACCAAATAATAATCAACTGGTTAGCAGATGAGTTTTTATCTGATGAAAACATCGATCTTAGAAAAGACCCTATGGCGCTTCAACGTTTAAAAGAAGCGGCTGAAAAAGCTAAAATTGAATTGTCAAGTTCTACTGAAACGGAAATCAATTTGCCCTATATCATGCCTGTTGATGGTGTTCCTAAACACTTGGTGCGAAAATTAACACGTGCTAAATTCGAACAATTAGCAGACAAATTAGTAAAGCGATCTATGAATCCTGTGAAAGCAGCCATGAAAGATTCAGGATTAAGCATTTCTGATATTGATGAAGTAATATTAGTAGGTGGTTCTACTCGTATTCCAATTATTCAGGAAGAAGTAGAGAAATTTTTTGGCAAAAAACCATCTAAAGGAGTGAATCCTGACGAAGTAGTTGCCATAGGTGCTTCAATACAAGGAGGTGTATTAACAGGTGAAGTAAAAGATGTTTTACTTCTCGATGTAACACCATTATCATTAGGTATTGAAACCATGGGAGGTGTAATGACTAAATTGATTGATGCTAACACCACAATTCCTACTAAGAAATCGGAAACCTTTTCTACCGCAGCTGACAATCAGCCCTCTGTAGAAATTCATGTATTGCAAGGAGAACGCTCCATGGCAAACGACAACAAAACAATTGGTCGATTCCATTTAGATGGTATTCCTCCTGCGCAAAGAGGTGTTCCTCAAATTGAGGTAACATTCGATATTGATGCTAATGGAATTATTCACGTTACTTCAAAAGACAAGGGAACCAATAAAGAGCAAAGTATTCGTATCGAAGCTTCTTCAGGATTAACAGATGAAGAAATCGAGAAAATGAAGCAAGAAGCAGAGGCAAATGCTGATGCAGATAAAACCGCTAAAGAGAAAGTGGAAAAAGTAAATGCCGCTGACTCGATGATTTTCCAAACGGAAAAACAACTAAAAGAATATGGTGACAAGCTTTCTGATGGCAATAAGGATGCTATAAATGCAGCCTTAACGACATTAAAAGAAGCACACCAGTCTCAGGACTTAGCTGCTATTGATGCTGCACTAGAAACGATAAACAAAGCTTGGGAAGGTGCTTCTCAAGAAATGTATGCTGCCTCAGAGGGACAGGGTGCTGAAGGGGCTCAACCGGGCGATGAAGGTGCTCCAGAAGGAGATGATG
>JAOULS010000151.1 GCA_029881895.1 Cyclobacteriaceae bacterium
AGATACTATTGAGCACTTCCTAACTCCTGAGCTTGAAATTAAACTTGAAGAGTTATTAGAATACCCTGAACTAGACCCTCATGATTCTAAAATACCCTATTTAAAAAACAAACTATGACTATCTTTCACCTTTCAATTCATCAATAATGAATGCGTTCTGGATAATAACAACAGGTTCACTCGTTGCCATTTCATGTGGTTTATTAGGCACATACCTCGTGTTAAGGAAAATGACTATGGTAGGAGATGCTATTTCCCATTCTGTACTCCCAGGTATAGTCCTTGCATTTTTAATTTCAGGTAGCCGTGATTCTATCACCATGCTTATTGGCGCAGGAGTATTAGGTATTTTATCTACATTTCTTATTGAATTCTTTCACCGTAAAGGAAAACTACAAACCGATGCTTCTATTGGGGTTACCTTTACATGGTTATTTGCGATAGGCGTTATTTTAGTTTCAGTATATGCAGGTCAAGTAGATGTTGATCAGGACTGTGTCTTATATGGCGAAATTGCTTATGTTCCTTTAGATGTATGGATTACAGAAGATGGGACAAACCTTGGACCCCGTGCCGTATACATTTCAGGCACCATCTTACTCATTGTCATTGCTTTTATTGGTCTAGGGTATAAAGAATTATTCATCACTACCTTTGATCCAGCTCTTTCTGCAGCACTAGGTATTTCTACTACTTTATGGCATTATTTACTTATGGGAGCTGTTTCACTAACAACAGTAGCCTCTTTTGAATCAGTTGGCGCCATACTTGTTGTCGCACTACTAGTCACACCAGCCTCTACCGCCTATTTACTTACTAATGATTTTAAAAAAATGCTTTATTTATCCTCTTTTTTTGGTATCCTTATTTCAATTGGCGGATATTATTTAGCTGTTTGGTTAAACGGATCAATTGCGGGTGCTATGGCCACTACGGGTGGGATAATTTTCAGTTTCGCCTATGCATTTTCAATGTACAAAAAGAAATCGTCACAGCAAAACGCTTTCGTTATCAAAAAAAGTATTAGTGAGCAGCAATAACTTTAACGTCAGCTCTTCTATTTTCAGTTCCATCTCCACCTTCCTCATTTGGTAAAGAACCGTACCCTTTAGAAATAATTATATTTTTATCAGCACCCATTTTTACTAAATAGTCAAATACTATCATGGCTCTTTTATGTGACAAATCTAGATTGTATTTAGGGTTTCCATCCATAGAAGCAAAACCCGATATATCAATACGTAAATTTTTATGCTTTTTAGTCATCGCCACTATTTCCTTTAAGGCTTTCTGATGCTCCTCTTGTATATAACTCTGACTTGCATCAAAATATATTTGATGGGTCATATTCATTATTTTTAGTTCCTTTTCTTCGAAAACAGCTATATTTGAAGGACTACTTTTCTCTTGAGAAGCTACTTCTTCTTTCTTTATGTTTTTTTCTTTTATTAAATCTTCAATTGAAGCCAATGTGTTAGCTGGATTAGGCCCTACACTTTCTCCATGATAATTCACCATAAAAATATCAGAAAACCCAATACCTCCTTCTCTAACAGAAGCAAAATAACTTCTTCTTCCGTCTTTAGTTGGGTGAAAATAGAGTTCATTATCAGGCGTATTAACAGGGTAACCTAAATTTTCTGGGGTCGACCATTTCATTTCTACACTATCGTAAACAGATTTAAAAATATCGAACCCGCCATATCCTTTATGTCCATTACTACTGAAATACAACGTTTTTCCATCATAGTCTAAAAAAGGACTATCCTCGTCTCCTTTGGTATTAATCACCTCTCCTAAGCTTTTCGTCTTATACCATTCTCCTTTTTCATTTTTCGAGATCATATGTAAATCAATTCCTCCAACACCCCCTGGTCTTCCAGAACTATATATCAAAACTTCTCCATTAGGGCTCTCTGAGATAGAACGCTCACCATAGGTTGATGAGTTAATTTTACTACTTAAGAATCGGGGTTCAGTCCATTTTCCACCTTTAAAATCACTATAGTAAATATCGCCTCCGCCTGTATCTTTATAAATAAACAGTCTGTTCCCATCTTTCGATAAAGCAATACTTGAATCATGAAATTTTGTATTAATTGGTGGCCCAATATTTTTTGCATATCCCCATTGCTCTCCCTCCTTTCTTGAAATAAATACATCTTCAAAATAAAAATTATCCGCATCCACATCTGAACTCGTATTATCTTCCTGACGCCTTGAAGTAAAAATCATTACGGTTTCATCCTCATTAATTATTGGCCCGTAATCTGGCCAAGGAGAATTAATGTATTCTCCTAAATTCACTAATGAATACTGTGTAGGACGATTTACAATTAGTTTAGCATTTTTACATTCCCCTATTTTTTGCTTCACAATACTAATTCTCGTTTTATCTTTCCCTCGATATTTCGATTGTGCATAATACTTTTTACTGTATAATTCGAAATGTTGTATCGCCAAATCAAACTCAAATCCATACTGATAGGCCAACCCTATATGATAATCGATATCAAAACGATAACGTGAGTCAAGTGATTTTACACGTAAAAAATAGTGTAGGGCTTGGTCCTTATTAATGGTTTCAATATACAATTTTCCAGCCATCCAATTTGCCCTAATGTTACTAGGTGCATAATCTGCAGCCATAACATACATGTCTTTGGCGATTAAAATTGCTTCTCTTTGATTTCTATAAATTTCATCCGCCTGCTCAAGAAATTGATCAGACAATTCTAATGAATCTGTTTGCGCATTGCTATTGAAAAAAATTAAAAAAAGAATAGAAAATATAGACGCTATCCTCATATATCTTATGTTTATATTAAATCTCGAGTTATAAAAGTATAAAAAAACAAGCAAGATTCAATTCTGTTACCATTATTATATAATAACCAATATATAAATAATATCTTTGTTTGAAACAACACGAACCATTCTATGAATATATATGCTATTGGAAGAAATTACGTAGAACACATCGAAGAGCTCAATAATGAACGCCCCGATGAGCCTGTTATTTTCACCAAACCAGACACTGCACTATTAAGAAACAATGATGATTTCTATTACCCTAGTTTCACCAACGACATTCATCACGAAGTGGAAGTCGTACTTCAAATAGGAAAAAAAGGGAAAAATATATCAGAAAAATTTGCACACAAATACTATGACCAGATTGGGTTAGGTATAGACTTTACTGCACGTGATCTACAGACAAAAGCCAAAGAGAAAAGGCTGCCTTGGGCTATTTCTAAAGGGTTTCATGGGGCAGCACCCATTTCAAACTTTTTTCCTATTCAAAAATTCGATGAGATAAATAATCTTAATTTTCATTTAGAAATTAATAACGAAATTAGACAAAAAGGCAATACAAGTCTTATGCTTTTTAATTTCGACTATATCGTTTCATACCTTTCAAGATTCTTTACCTTAAAAAAAGGAGATTATATCTATACGGGAACTCCAAAGGGCGTTGGACCTGTAATAATAGGTGACGTGCTAACAGGTTATATTGAAGACACAAAAATGTTTGAATTTGAAGTTAAGTAAAACCATAACACTCTTACTATTACTCTTTTCCCTCCAAACAATAGGGCAACCGCCAGAATATGGGCACACATATGGAAGTGAGGACTTCTACATGTTCCCAATTCGTCCGAATCAGCCCAATACGTTGGCGGGGAACATGGGTGAATTACGCTCTTCTCATTTTCATGCTGGCCTTGACATTCGTACTGGAGGCAGAGTAGGCTTACCTGTTTATGCAGCAGCAGATGGTTATATCTCTAGAATTTCAATTACCTCTGGAGGGTATGGGAAGGCATTATACATTTCACATAGCAATGGAGAAATTACTGTGTATGCCCATTTAAATAGGTTTACATCTGAAATAGCAGCGTACACAAAAACACAACAGTATGCCGAGGAGAGCCTTCATGTGAAACTATTTCCCAAAAAAAATGAATTATGGGTAAATAAAGGTGACATCATTGCCTATTCAGGAAATAGTGGTTCATCAGGAGGACCACATTTACACTTCGAAATTAGAGATAAAAATCATATTATTCTAAATCCATTAAACTACCATTTCGAAGAAATTAAAGACTCCTCATCTCCTAAGATTAAAAAAATAGCACTCTCTCCTTTTACAATAGAAAGTCGTATAAATGGCGTTTTTCAACGAAAAGAAATTAACGTATCTGAAAAAACTTCAGGGAAATACGAAATAGAAGACACCATAGCGGTATATGGTGAAATAGGATTTGAATTACTTACCTATGACAAACTAGATGATGCAAATTATAAATGTGGGGTATCAGAAATTGATTTTTTCATTGGTGATGAACTTGTTTTTAATCAAAAAATAGATAGTCTGAGTTTTTCCGAACAACGAAATATTTTAGTTCACTATAATTTCGAGAGGTATAAAGCTACAGGTGAAAAGTTTCACAAGTTGTACATTGATGATGGCAACGTATTGAATATTTATGCTACAAACAGCCTCAATGGTAAGTTTTTATTTGAAGAAAACTGCATATATAATGCATACATTATTGTTTCAGATATTTATGGAAACAAATCTACCTTTGATTTTGTTTTAAAATGTACCGCTCCTTCTTTTGATATTCCTTACGATGATAAGCCTACTAAAATATCCCATTTAAACAATGTGCTTATTATCAACAACAACCTAAAAGATTCTTCTATTCAAATCATATCAGAAAATCAAACACATTCCATTTCACCTCAATATAAAAGCATAAATAGTTATACGTATTTATGGGACATGAACACCTCTTCTGCGAATAGTATTGACTTATGTGATAGCATTGTAATATTATCACCTCAACACTTAATTCCTTCGCATACACCTTTTGATTTTTATAGTGAAAACATTAACACTCATTTTAGAAAAAACTCTTTGTTCGACACTCTATTTTACATTTCAAATTACACCTTTACTTCTTCATTGGAAATTTTCAGCATTGGAGACCCTGATCGTTATCCCTTGAAAAAAAACATTGACCTCACAATTACACCTAAAAATAAATACAAAAAAGAAAAGACACATATCTATAAAATTTCGGGTGGCAGCTATCGTTTTGTAGGAGGTACATGGAAAGAAGAACAATTTATTTTTTCAACAAGGGATTTTGGCAATTACACGCTTCTTACCGATTCTATATCGCCAACAATTACCCCTATTTCGCTATCTAAATCAAAGCTAAAGTTCAAAATAACAGATAATCTTTCAGGTATTAAAGATTTTAATGTTTACGTAAACGAAAAATGGGTAATAATGGACTATGATTATAAAACTAACCTAATATGGGATATTGACGAATTCATTTTACAAAATGAAAATAATATCATAAAAGTAATCGTTACCGACCAGGCTAATAATAAAAACGTTTTTACTTCAAAAATTGAATAATATGCAACTAGAAATAGGATCTAAAGCTCCAGACTTTACCGTAGATAACCAAAACAGTAATCCAGTGAAATTATCGGATTACAAGGGTAAAAAAGTAGTATTGTACTTCTATCCAAAAGACAATACTCCTGGCTGTACAGCTCAAGCATGTAATCTTAGAGATAACTTTGAATTACTTACCCAAAAGGGATATGTTATTTTAGGTGTTAGTACTGATTCTCAAAAAAGACATCAAAATTTTATTGAAAAACACAGTCTCCCTTTCACACTTCTTGCTGATACTGAAAAAATTGTTCACGACTTATACGGCACCTGGAAAGAAAAACAATTGTATGGTAAAAAGTACATGGGGACAGTTCGTACTACATTTATTATAAACGAGCAAGGAATTATTGAAAATATCATCCAAAAAGTAAAAACAAAAGAACATTCTCTTCAAATTATTAATTAATTTATACATTAATAAATTGCTGATAATCAATATGTTATACTGTTAATTTAAAACTATTCACAATTATTGTTATTTCCATTCACATTTTATTTGACTTTTTGAACCCATTTTAAGTATATTTAGTGAAATTTAGATACTTTTATTACTTCCTAAATACATAATTAAGTTGTGAAAAAACAGCTTTTAAAAATTCTAAATATTGAACCAGAAGAAGCCGGCAGGGTTTATTATCTATTGGCAATGGGTTTTTTCATGGGGATTTTTCTCGCCACATTTGAAGTATCGTCTTTTACACTTTTTTTAACAAACTTTGATGAAACAAAAGACTTACCAGTAGCTATTGTAGCATCTGGTTTTGTGGGGTTAATATTAACAATACTTTATAACTTTCTTCAAAGCAGAGTACGGTTTAAATTTTTAGGCCTTGGGGTATTGATATTTATCACTTTAGTGATTTTAAGTATTCGTGCTGGGCATAGTTTACTTGAAGACAGAAGTATGCTATATTATATAGCTTTCGTTTTTGCAGCCCCATTTGGCTACCTTTCTCTTTTGGTATTTTGGGGAGTTTTTGGAAGAATATTTGATTTACGACAGTCCAAAAGAATTATTGGTAGTATTGATACAGGCACGCTTGTTGCCTCTATTGTAGCACTTTTCTCTATTCCATTGTTATTAAATACAATGGAAACGTACAACCTACTTGTAATTAGCCTTTTTGCTGCTGTAGGATACCTACTTATGTTTATTCTTATCGTAGCGAAGGTAAACCTTGCCAGCATCAATTCCAGAGATAAATCTGTAAAAAACGCCATCTCGTACAGAGAGCTATTTAAGAGCAGATACTTAGTATTAATGTCGGTATTCGTAGTTGCCTCTATGGTAGCCATCACATTTATTGATTATTCATTTGCGCATGTGGCTACAGACAAATATCCTGAGGAACAAAATCTGGGTACCTTTATTAGTTATTTCGAGGCTACCATCGTTATTTTTAGTTTCCTATTCCAAACCTTTATCACTGATAAAATAATCGAAATATATGGCTTACGTATTTCATTAATCATCAACCCCCTTTTAGTAGCATTGTTTACCGTGGGGGCTATTCTTACGGGCACATTCCTAGGATATACTGCCGAAGGCAATGACTTATTCTTTTACTTTTTTACTGCTATCGCTGCAAGTAAATTATTTATCGACTCCATAAAGGATGCGCTCGATGGTCCTTCATTCAAGTTATACTTTCTCCCTGTAGACAAAAACATAAAATTCGATGTTCAAACCAAAATCGAAGGGGTTATTAATACATTTGCATACCTATTTGCTGGGGCACTAATTTTATTAATTAATGAGATCGGGATATTTACATTACTGCATATAACAA
>JAOULS010000152.1 GCA_029881895.1 Cyclobacteriaceae bacterium
GATTATCGCCAAATTTTATGCTTTTTGATATTGCAATGAAAAACACCCCTCTGTGTCTCCCCTCAAGGGGAGAATAGGAAATATCCCTTGAGGGGATTATAGGGGTGTGTTATCACCAAAACAAATACTATGCGATTTTTTAATCGGATGACAGTAATTTTCTTTTAAAGAATGACAATAGAAACATGGTGTATGCTTACAATTAATAAAAACACGATCGACTAATATATGGGTCAACTTAAACGCTTAGCTTCTCAAACGGCTGTGTATGGTGTAAGTAGTATATTAGGAAGAGTTCTTAATTACGCACTAGTGCCTCTTCATACGTCTATATTCTCAAGAGGGGAAATGGGAAATGTGGTCTATCTATATACATGGGTAGCCTTTCTTATGGTGTTCTATACATTTGGTATGGAAACTACGCTATTTAGGTTTTCGAATAAAGATAAAGAAACCAACTATTTCAATTATACGGGGACATTTGTATTGCTATTAAGTGCGTTGCTTACTGTACTTATTTTATTTTTCAATCATTCTATTGCGTATTATTTGGATCAAGAAAATACGACATATCTAATTAAATGGTTGGCTGTAATTTTGTTTGTAGATGCTTTTACTGCTATTCCTTTTGCGAAGCTTAGGCTCGAAAACAAAGCGAAATATTTTGCCATCGCTAAGATGACTAACATTGGGTTGAATATAGGGTTGCAAGTATTGTTTCTGTTTGTATTTCCTGCCATTATGAAAGGTGACTATTTAGTGGGACTAAAACCTTTCGTGTCTTCTTTCTTTGATAATAATTTAGGAGTTGGGTACATCTTTCTTGCGAACTTAATCGCTAACTTGTTCTTACTAGTATTGCTCTGGAAGCCTTTATCTCAATTTAGAATTGCGTATAATACTAAAATAATGCTTCCGATGTTGCGCTATGCTACTCCTATCGTGTTGACTGGTTTTGCGGGAATTGCGAGTGAACGAATTGATGTACTTATGCTCGAGCAATTATTGCCTACTTCTTTTTATGAGAACATGACAACCAAAGAAGCGATTGGTCTGTATGGACAAACCATGAAGCTAAGTATTTTCATGCTATTGGCTATTCAGGCATTCCGGTATGCAGGGGAGCCATTTTTCTTTTCTCAAGCAGGTAATAAAGATAGCCCCCAGTTGTTTGCCAAAATTTTGCATTATTTTGTTCTGCTAAGTCTTATTTTATTTGTTGGAGTAAGTGTAAATATTGATCTTATTGGACATATATTTTTACGTAAGGCGATATTCAGAGAAGCATTATACTTAGTGCCGATACTGCTTTTTGGGAAATTATTATGGGGCATATATATAAACCTAAGTATTTGGTTCAAATTGTCAGACAAAACTATATTTGGCACTTACTTTAGTGTACTAGGAGCGAGTATTACGATTCTTGTAAACCTACTATTAATTCCAATCATAGGGTTCGATGGCAGTGCCGTTGCCATGGTAGCATGTTATTTTACAATGACATTAGCATGTTATTTCTATGGTCAAAAATACTATCCAATACCCTACAATTTTAAACCACTAGTAATACATATTTTTATTGCCATTGCGATTGTTTACGGAGCTCAACATTTAAATTTCACTAACGTAATACTACAATATGGGGCAGGTTTTTTGATCGTTTTATTATATATAGCTGGAATATGGGTAGTAGAAAGAAAAAGTCTAAATGCTCAACCGTAAAAAAATCGAATAGAAAATATATTTTATACCTTTGCCACGAATTAAAAACAACTGAAAATTTTAGAAATGAATATAGTAATCCCTATGGCAGGAATGGGCAAAAGAATGCGCCCACATACATTAACTGTCCCGAAGCCTTTAATCCCGATTGCAGGTAAACCCATAATACAACGATTAGTAGAGGATATTGCTAAAGTATGTGGAGAAAAAGTAAATAATATTGGATTTGTTATAGGAAGGAATTTTGGCAGCGAAGTTGAAAATACGCTGAAAGCTATTGCTAAGTCGGTGGGTGCTGAAGGGAAAATGTATTATCAAGACGAAGCGTTAGGCACAGCACATGCGGTTTTGTGTGCGGGCGAAATCATGAAAGGCAATACAGTAGTAGCTTTTGCGGATACGCTTTTTAAAGCTGATTTTGTATTGGATACCTCGAAAGATGGTATTATTTGGGTGCAAAAAGTGGCCGACCCGTCTGCTTTTGGAGTGGTAAAAGTAAATGACACGAATGAAATATCGGATTTTATAGAAAAGCCCAAAGATTTTGTTTCCGATTTAGCTATCATTGGTATTTATTACTTTCGAGAGGGGGATTTTCTGAAAAATGAATTACAATACCTTATTGATAATGACATAAAAGATAAAGTAGGAGAGTATCAACTTACGGTGGCATTAGAAAATATGAAATCCAAAGGCGTAAAGTTCATTCCAGGACAAGTAACGGAATGGTTGGATTGTGGCAATAAAGATGCTACCGTATTTACTAATCAGCGCTACTTAGAATATATTAAAGATACTGATTTGGTTTCAAATTCAGCTATAATCGAAAATTCAGTAATAATCCCTCCTGTATTTATTGGCGAAAATGTTAAGATTAAAAACAGTATTGTAGGGCCACATGTTTCGCTAGGAAAGAATAGTGCAATTGAAAATTCAATATTAAAAAATGCGATTGTTCAAACGAACAGTAAAATTTTGGATTCAAATCTCAAAAATTCAATGATTGGAAATTTCGTTATTTTTGAAGATAAACCAAATGATGTGAGTATTGGTGATTACAATACCATAAAATAGAGAATTGAATGGCTGGAAAGCGGATATATATAGTTAGTGTTGTTTTAACAATAATCTGGGGTTTAGCCACAAATAATTTTGCGCAAGCACAAAAAAGTCGAAAAGAAAAATCAAAAAAAGAAGTAGCTGAAAGAACAGTTCGAGAAAGTGAATACCTTTTTATTGAAGCAGAGAAATATTATATTTTAGAGGATTATGCAAAATCAGTCAATTTATTTTTAGAGTGCATTGATCTCGTTCCTGATAATTCAGCAGCGTATTTTAAACTTGCTCAAATTGCATTGCATAACGAAGAAATTGAGAAAGCTCTTAATTATGGATTGAAGGCGGTAGCGTTAGGCGAAGAAAATAAATACTATTACCTGTTAATAGCCAATTTATATACTCAGAAAGGCGATTTTCAAAAAGCTTCAGCGTGTTATGAGCAGATGATTTCTCGAATAGAGGAAACACATGAATATTTATTTGAACTAGCGGCTTTGTATCTTTATCAAAACCGATTGGACGAAGCACTTTCTACGTATAATAAGGCTGAAGAAAGGTTTGGAGTAAATGAGCAAACGACACATCAAAAACAAAAAATCTATTTACAGTTGAATCAACTCGACAATGCAGTAGAGGAAGGAAGAAAATTAATCAATGCCTATCCAAGTGAGCCAGCATATGTGATTTTACTTACTGAGATATTAATTCCAAATAATAGAGAAAAGGAGTCTATAGATCTTTTAGAAAGTTTGTTGGAAGATTTTCCTGAAAATGGAAAAGCGAAATTGATACTCTCAGATCTTTATAAAAAAGAGGGAAATCAACAGAAATCAGAAAATTATCTTTATTCGGCTTTTGAAGACCCAACTATAAATCCAGATATTAAAGTACAGATTATAGCCTCCTTCACACACCAAATTTCACAAGCAAGGGCCATAAACAACCCAAATATCACTTTAGAAGAGAGTACAAAGCAATTAGCTGAAAAAATAATAGTATTACACCCTGATGAAGCGAATACCTATGCCGTGTATGGAGACTTGCTATATGCTCTAGGTAATAAAAAAGAAGCATTGAAGAACTACTTAATTACGGTTGACCTTGATCCTGATAATTTTCAGGTTTGGTTAAATGTTTTTCAACTCGACTCGGAAAATAGTAATCTAGATATTTCTGTTGAACACCTTGAAATAGCGCTAGAGCTATTTCCTAATCAGGCAGCTATTTATATGTACTATGGCTTAGCGTTAACACAAAAGAAGAGCTTTGAGGTAGCGATAGAGATTTTAGAACAAGGTAAGCGCCTATCGATTTCAAATAAACGACAAACGGGCATTTTTTGTAGTTTATTAGGGAATGCATATAATTCGATAAAAAATTA
This sequence comes from Cyclobacteriaceae bacterium, assembly GCA_029881895.1. Lineage (GTDB taxonomy): Bacteria > Bacteroidota > Bacteroidia > Cytophagales > Cyclobacteriaceae > JAOUKH01. The sequence goes on from JAOULS010000152.1 coordinate 4,163, forward strand.
TGATAAATCTGATCATAATTTTGATGAAGCATTAATAATAAATCCCAACGATTACCAAACGCTTAACAATTATAGCTACTTTCTATCTTTGCGGAAAGAAGCATTGGACAAAGCAGAGGATATGGCTGAAAAAGTAGTTAGAGATAACCCTAACAACCCTACCTATGTAGACACCTACGCTTGGGTTTTATATACTAAAGGAAAATACAAGGAAGCAAAAAAACAAATGGATAAAATCATGCAAGGGAAAGGAATAGGGGCTGTTCATTACGATCACTATGGGGACATATTGTTTCAACTGGGAAAAGTGAATGAGGCGGTAGAATTTTGGGTGAAAGCAAAAGAGAAAGACCCAAACTTAGAAAATGTAGATAAAAAAATTACTGATAATAGGATAGATGAATAATAAAATAGTTGTACTGATGGCTTCCGTGTTGATGTTAACATCATGTGGACATCGACTCACAGGTTTAAGTTGGAATAATACAAACTCATCAACGCTAGAGGTGAAAGAAATTGATTTCGATTACTTTCAGGCGAAAGCAAAGCTTAATTTTAGAGATCATGAATATGATGTGAGAGCCAAAGCAACAATACGCATAAAAATGGATAGTGTTATATGGTTGAATTTTGCTGCTGTAGGAGTGTCTGGTGGGCGTTGTTTAATTACGAAGGACTCGTTAACTTTATTAAACATGATAAAGAAGGAATACTATGTGTTTAGTTATGATGAAATAAGCGAAAAATTTAACTACCCTCTTACATATACAACCATACAATCGGTGATATTGGGTAATATGCCTGAAAAATTAAAACCAGAAGACAAGGTAGAACGAATTGAAGCGTTTTATAAAGTACTTCAGCCTAACGATCCTTTTTTATTAGAGAGTAGAGTGAATGCTAAAACAATGAAACTAGAATCGGTTAATATTATACAGCGTGACACTAAAAATACTGCTACAATACAATACAGTAATTTTAATTTAGTGAACGATTATGCCTTTGCATACAAAGCATTAGTTAACTTGCTGTACGAGAGTAATTTAGGGAAATTTATCACGAATATGGATATGGAATACACAAAAGCTGAAATATCTGACAAAGAATTAAAATTCCCTTTTCATATCCCACACAAATATGAGCGGAAGTAATAAGTATATCATAGTCTTTTTTTTGCTTTTTGCAATGTCTTTTATTTCTAGCTACGCTCAGAAAAAAAGTAAATCGCAATTAGAAAGGGAGAAAAAGGAGAGTGTTCGAAAAATTAAAGAAGCTGAAAAAATTCTCTCACAGACAACATCAAAGAAAAAAAATAGTATTGGCGAATTATATGCGGTAAACCAACAAATAAGCCAAATGGAGAAACTTGTGGGTTCGATAAAGGAAGAGCTTACTTATATAGAGTCGGATATTGGAGATACAAATGAAATTATTGAAGCCCTTGAAGATGATCTAGTACTGTTGAAGGAAGAGTACGCCAAAATGGTGTACAATACCTATAAAACGACTAGAGGACAAAATAATCTTACTTTTCTTTTTTCTTCGGCATCGTTTAATCAGTTTAGAATGCGGCTCAAATATATGGAACAATATGGTAGCGCACGCAGAAAACAAGCAGAGCAAATAAATAAAATAAAGGAAGTACTTTCCGGACAAATAGCTCGACTAGAAAATCAAAAAGCAGAAAAAAATTTACTCCTAACCGAACAATTGGCTGAAAGCAAGAAGTTAGACCAATTGAAAGCAAAACAGAGTAGTGTGATTAACTCATTAGCCTCTCGTGAAAAAGAAATTACAGAACAAATTGAAACAAACAAAAAATCAATTGCTCGTTTAAATACCTTAATTGATGAAATTATTAAAGCTGAAATAGCTAAAAGTACAAAGACAAAAAATTCTACAGTTTTAAAAATGACCCCAGAAGCAGCCAGGTTAGCAGAATCATTTGCTGCAAATAAAGGAAAACTTCCTTGGCCTGTGGAAACAGGGTTTGTAACAAAAGGATATGGAAAACACCAACACCCCGTATGGAAACACGTGATAACTGAGAACAAAGGGGTCGATATACAAACGAATACTAGTCAAGAGGTTAGGTCGGTTTTTGAAGGTGAGGTAACAAAGGTTGCACATATACCAGGGTTGGGGAAAATGGTGATGGTGCGTCATGGAGATTATTTCACGGTCTACACTATGTTGAAAGAGGTCTATGTTCAAACAGGACAGAAAGTAAGTACAAAGGATTCTATTGGCATAGTTCTCACGAACAACGAGGGCGTTTCTGAAGTTAAATTTTCGGTTTGGAAAAATAATCAAAGTATGAATCCCGCATCGTGGCTTTTCCCAAGATGAAGTTACATGTGAAAAATACTAGCCTTGATGGCTTTTTATCCGTATACGTTATAGATGGGTAGTAAACTAAAATCAAATAAGTTTATTCAACTATTCAAGGATTACGTATCTTTACAAAAAAATCAATATTAACTAATTAACAAAATTGACATGAACGGAATATTAGCATGGATGCCAGGTGGATGGGAAATAGCAGTTATCGTTTTATTTATCGTTGTTTTCTTTGGAGCAAAAAGAATTCCTGAATTGGCTCGAGGTCTAGGGAAAGGCATTAGAGAATTTAAAGATGCTTCTAAAGACATTAAAGATGGAATAGAAAAAGAAGTCAACTTAGAAGATAAAAAGGAAAAAGATTGAAAATACACACTTCTTTCTCCAAAATTAAGGAAGATTTAATATCAGGAGAAACTTCCTGTAAAAAATTGGTGGCTAATTATTTAGATAATATTCGTGAAAACGAACATCTAAACATATATCTAGAGGTATATGGTGAAGAATCACAAGCCAAAGCAGAAGAAGTAGATGCAAAGTTGAAAGCTGGGATAGCAGGGAAGTTAGCAGGAATGGTCGTTGGCATAAAAGATGTATTGTGCTACACAGATCATGGATTACAAGGAGGCAGTAAAATTTTAGATGGTTTCGAGTCGCAATTTACAGGTACTGCCATTCAACGATTAATCGATGAAGATGCTATCATTATAGGGAGGCAAAATTGTGATGAGTTTGCAATGGGATCTTCTAATGAAAATT
>JAOULS010000153.1 GCA_029881895.1 Cyclobacteriaceae bacterium
CAGAGGAGGAAAAATAAATGCTGTAGGTAATGCAAATCAGCCAATTATTTTCACCTCTGTTTTAGATGAGATAAATATCGGTGAAACGAAAAGTACATTGATAAAAGAAAATAATGAAACTTGGGGTGGAATCATTATACTAGGAAATGCACCCATTTCGGCCAAAAGTGGTGATACTGAATCCTCAATTGAAGGACTTCCTGCTAATGAAACGTATGGCAAGTATGGAGGAACCGACATCGCTGATAATTCAGGAATATTAAAATACGTTTCTATCCGTTTCGGTGGAATTACAATTGGTGAAGGGAATGAAATTAATGGGTTAACACTAGGAGGTGTAGGTGCTGGTACTATCATCGATAATATTGAGGTATTCGCTACCTTAGACGATGGGATTGAGTTTTTTGGAGGGACTGTGAATGTTTCCAATGCACTTGTGGCATGGCAAGGAGATGATGGAATTGATATTGATCAAAACTATGCAGGAACTATTTCTAACTTTGTGGTTACACACGGAGCAGGTGTAGGTACTGACGAAGGACTTGAAATTGATGGACCAGAAGGTACAGCAAAAGACGGTCTGTTTACATTAAAAAATGGCACAATACTTTCGGACGGAGATGGCTCTGCGGCTGATTTTAAATCTAAAGCTCAAGGAACAGTTGAAAACGTAACGTTTTCTGGATATACAGGAGGGGCGATACTTAAATTTAGAACCAGTATGGAAGATTTTTGTGGAGCAACAAAATCTGATGCCTTCTTATACTTAACCCAAGTATCGCCTAAGCTGTCAGTAACAGGTTCAACATTCGATGCGGTGAAAGTATATACAAAATCGTACCCAAATGGAGCTAACCAAACGACTGACCCTGCTTGTGATTTAAAAATCAATGACCAATCTGATGCTGAAGCAGCCGTTGTACCAGTAGCTACTGCTAAAGGTGCTGACACAAGCGTGTTTACTTGGACTGCTGCTTACGAAGCAGGGTTGTTCTAAAAAGCTTACCTATTATATTTAAACCAAGCCACGCATTTGCGTGGCTTTTTTTGCGTGTAAGTTGTTTAAATTTAAATGGTAAAGGTTGAGATATGATGTGTCGATTTCAGGCATAACCATCATTTTATTACGTAGCAGTAATATAAACCAAATTTTATCAACTTACGGCATCGTGATAAGTGCAATCGGATACTTGTTTATATTCATAACGTTGGTAAACATATTGATAGGTACTGCTTACTTTAGGAGACAATCTAAATTTGAATATAAAAACCATAATAAAAAAAATTAAAACAAAAATTTTGGGAAACCTTGCATAAGAGATACGATATTTGATGTACTTGGATGGTTAGTATCTGGAATGACTTACGTTGAAATTATATACGATTTACCTGAATTGACAATTAATGACATAAAAGATTGTCTTGCATAGGCACAGATAGAGAACATAAGCTACAGCATGCATCATGAGATTACTTTTCGGTCAGAACATCTCTTTTTGTATAATCAGAAAATTAATTGACTTATTTCCTGATTGTAAACATGTTTCAAATTGTGGGTTAATAGGTTGTGAAGATTCCGATATTTGGGAATATACTCGAAAGAATAATTATTCGATTGTGATATTTGATTCAGATTATGTAATAGAATAACCTCGTATTAACCCAAAAAGTGCTACTTTTATCTCCAACAATTGCGCATTACATTACTAGCAATCAGAAGAAAGGAAAATGCAAGTCTTACTCATTGACAACAACGATTCTTTTACATACAATATCGTAGGAATTTTACAGAAGAACAACGAAGTGAAATTCAAGGTAATCCCTTCAGACATTGTTGAATTAGAAGATATTGATAAGTTTGATAAAATAATAATTTCTCCTGGCCCTGGTAAACCTAGTGATTTCCCCATTCTTAAACGTCTGTTTGATAAATACAAAAAAACGAAACCCATACTTGGAATTTGTTTAGGGCATCAAGCTGTATGTGAGTATTTCGGAGGGAAATTAATGCGGTTAAATACTGTTGTACACGGACAAAAACATTCCATTAATATAGAAAATAAAAACACTTATTTATATGCGAATTTACCTGATGCTATAAATGTTGGGCTGTACCACTCTTGGGTTATTGATATTGGCAGTAAGCCTGATTGTCTTAAAACTACAGGAGTTGAAAGAGGAGATGTATTGATGTCAGTATCACATAAAGAGTATGATATTCATGGCGTACAATTTCACCCAGAATCATTTATGACAGAACATGGAAACGAGATTATTAACAATTTTTTAAGAGGAAAAGCTGAGTGAATATTTCAGAATTTAAAAATACCATATCCAAGTACGTATTGGCTAATGAACCATTCCTGTTTATAGTGGATTATAAATTAAGCAAACCGTTTGTTTGTAAGCTCGATGAAGCAGAGAAATATGGCTTACTATATGATGTAAAAGGGAATAGTAATTTAATGCAGACAGGAAATGAGGTTATTGTTGATTTAGAAATTCAACCAATTGATCAAACCATCTATTCAAAAGCTTTTGCATCGGTAATTGACAACATCAAAAATGGAAATACCTATCTTCTAAATTTAACATTCCCCTCTCGGGTAGCATCAAACCTAAATCTAAAGCAACTATTTGAAGTCTCGAAAGCACCTTATAAATTGTGCAAAGAGGATGAATTTGTTCTATTTTCTCCAGAGTGCTTTGTGCAGATAAAAGGTGATTTTATATACTCATATCCTATGAAGGGAACAATTGATGCGAATATTAAGAATGCGGAAGAAAAATTGCTTAATAATTCCAAAGAGCTGTGGGAACATAACACGATCGTTGATTTGATACGGAACGACTTATCTATGGTAGCAAGTGATGTTACTGTTACCAAGTTTAGGTATGTCGAAAAAATAAAAACAACTGGAAATGACATATTGCAGACGAGTTCGGAAATTAGAGGAAAATTGCCGAAGTGTTGGAAAGAAACCTTTGGCGATATGATTTTTAAATTATTACCAGCAGGTTCGATTAGTGGAGCTCCTAAACAAAAGACTGTTGAGATCATTGAAACTGTAGAATTGGTTCCAAGAGGTTTTTATACAGGCGTTTTTGGCGTATTCGATGGAGAAAATTTTGATAGTGCAGTTTGTATTCGATTTATTGAAAAAAAAGGAAAAGAATTATATTATAAAAGTGGTGGGGGAATTACATTTATGAGCAATGAGAATGAAGAATACCAAGAGTTAATTAACAAAATATATGTTCCCATTATTTGAAACAATTTGTATAAAGGATGGGGTCTGTCAAAATATGGAATACCATATTGAGCGATTTGAAAGTGCCTATTTTTCTTACTTTGAACAAATGGCCGTGTATGATTTTGCTGCCAACATATCAATTCCCAAAGAATACCAAGAAGGAATATGCAAATTGATGATACGGTACAATCAAGTAGAACAAAAATTTATCATTGAACATTACCAGCCAAGAAAAATAACCTCTTTAAAACTTGTGGTAGACAATGCTATCAATTACGAGCTTAAATATTCTAATCGGAGTAGAATAGAACACTTATACCAAATGAGGAAAGATTGTGACGACATTCTAATAGTGAAAAATGGGTTGGTTACGGACACTTCTTTTAGTAACATCGCTTTTTTTGATGGTTCACAATGGGTTACGCCCATTCAACCTTTATTGAAAGGGACAATGCGCCAAAGGCTATTGAATGATAGCGTGATTTTTGAAGAAAACATAAAAGTAGAAGATCTTGATGCGTATGTAAGTTGTAAATTGATAAATGCAATGAAAGATTTTAATACGGAAAAAGAAATAAAAATAGAGAATATTAAGAAATAAGAATTGTTTTACCATAAATTTATTGGTGTATTATCTAAAAAATAACTCCAATGCAATTTGCCATCAAAAGATAAAATATTGAATCATGCCTTATTAATTTACTAGTATTTTAGCAATGAATTGACAGAAATCAAATAATGCAAAATTTCTAATTACGCACTTCGACAAGGCTACCTCCCTGCTATAAGCTAGGTGTAATTTTAAGAATACTACAAGAGTAGTATCGCTTTTTTGTTTATATTTATTTGTTCTTCTTATTTCTCGATTTAGAGTAGTATTTGGAATAATATTGAAATATAAAATAGCTGACATGCAGAACTTGCCTGTTAGTAGAAACTTGTGCGCAATAAAAAGAGACAGACATGTACTATATTCTTTTTTATAAAACAATTGACAATTACATAGAAAAACGTGCTCCTTATAGAGACGAACACCTGAAGTTAGCTAAAATGGCTTCTCAAAAAGAAAATTTGATTATGGCAGGAGCACTAGCAGACCCTCCAGACGGTGCAATACTCATTTTCAAAGGAGATAGCCCTAAAATAGCAGAAGATTTTGCAAAAAATGACCCCTATGTTAAAAACGGACTTATTAAAGAGTGGCATGTTCGCCCTTGGACGGTAGTTGTTGGAGATGAATAAAAGAATCAGACTCGCTTCTCCAAGTTGGCGGCATCTTGAAGGAAACAAATTTATCACTTGCTATGCCCTTGGCAGCATTTTAAGAATAACACAAACGTAATATTACATTTTTGTTTATATTTATTTGTTCTAGTTATTCATCAAATTTAAGGAGTAGACGAAATAATAATAAGATTATAAGTTGGCTAATGCGCACAGTATGCGTTATACAAGAGTTATGGACAATTCGTGCTTTTTCGACCGAGAAAATAATTGTCAGAGGTAACGTTGAAAAGAAAAAATTGTTAAAATTGAATATAAAATCCCATTAGAGTATAATTTCAAGCATTTTCAAAAACGTTACTTACGAATGAACTAACCCGCAGTAAGCTGACGGTGTATCAAGTTGAGTTTTCTACGAAACAAAGTTATTTCTGATGCAAGTACTGGGGAATTAAACTGCTTTATATTAAAACAAATGACTAAGAATTTATGAAACAGATTAGTTTCTAGTTTTTTTGTCAAAAAATAATTTAAAGATAAATGAAGAAAAATATTTTAATAATATTGGTTATTTCTACAAAACAACTAATTGCACAACAAATTGCATCCGATATACCAGACCAAACAGAAGCATCAACAACTGTACTAAAAGGAAGTTTACAAATATAAAGTGGGATCTTAGTAGGTTTTACTGAAAATAATATAAGTAAAGAAAGACAAATTTTAGCACCAACTACATTATTTAGGTTCGGAATAACAAAAGGAATTGAAATTAGAGTACTCAATCAATTTGAATGTATTAAAAATCAGATAACATCTGAAAAAATTAACAGAATAAGTGATATAGAAGTAGGAACAAAAATACAACTCTTACAAAAAGAAAATATTAATAACGAAATAGCATTTTTATCACATCTAATAATTCCAAGTGGCTCAAAAGAGCTTTCTAACATGAAATTTGGAACTATAAATAAACTTGCTCTTTCACATAAACTAAATGAAAATATTGGAATTGGTTATAATTTAGGATACAATTATTTTGGAGATGGAAAAGGAGACTTAACGTATTCCCTTGCTTTAGGAATTAATATAACCGACAAAGTTGCTATTTATGTTGAGCCTTATGGAGAAATAACTGAATTAAAAAAGCACCTATCAAGTTTTGATGCAGGTTTTACTTATTTATTAAGAGATAATTTTCAATTAGATTTTTCTTTAGCAACAGGGATAAATCATACAATGAATTATATTTCAACAGGTTTTAGTTGGAATATAAGCAAAAAAAACCATCATATTAGCTAAAAAAGCATAGGTTTTTTGTGGGTTATCAAAATTTAGTACGTTTTAAAAAGTCCTCCATAAGTGTTAATATTGAATTTGCATGGCTTGATGTAGTTCGGAAGTAATTAGCTTTTTATTTCCTGCGACCTTTTAGCCAGGTGTTTAAAGCAATTCCAACTTATTGGGTCAATACTGTGTCTTGTCTAAAATGATAAATACTATATGAAGTTTTTTTAAAAAATGAAAAATTTAATATTTGCATCTACTATAATTGGAACGTTGACTTCCTGTTCATATGATGAAGTACTTGATTCTGAACAATATCCTCAAAAATGGAAATTAATAGAAATGTCTGGAAACATAGCAAATGTCCCTCCATCCACTGGAAGTGATATGACTTGGCAAGAGGAATATTTATTGTATTCAGATAATACATTTATTAAATCCCGTGAAAGGGGAAATGTAGTAATGGAAGAAATAGGGACTTTTGATTTTGTGATTTTATCAGACGGAAAATATTTAGAGCTAATCTATGAATCGGATAACGACCTCATAGGGAATTGTACATCAAAAGCTGAAGAACTACTTAAATTAAGTTCTGATAATAAACTGACAGGAACTTGGCAGGCTTGTGATGGGCCAGGTTTGGTATATAAAAGAATAGAATAGATAAGAATTGAGTAGAATGCTTCCCAGTTTCTTCAAGTTTCACTAAATAATAGGCTGTGTATATTGGAGGAAATAAGAAGGAATGTATTTGTTTTTTCAACACCACTCTCATCTGTTCTTGGTAGGTGATCAATAATACGCAGCTATTCTTATTTTCTTTAGGTTGAATTTGCTACTAACCCAAATCGTGGTTAGTTTGTGCTTTTAAAATAAGTCAAAGCACGAGCCATTGCTATGGCGTTAATATTAATAAGCCAAATATTACAAGCAGTATGAATTTAAAAACATTGAACTTATTAAATCAGACTATAGAGATTATATAAAAAATAGTGATGAGCAATATGATTTTTCGCACGTAGATATTATTCATAATTACAAAGATACCTATGAGTGTGGTTTGTGGGCTGTAAAGCATAGTAAATGTTGCATTTTTCATGATACAGAAAGTTTCCCGGAAGTTAGAAAAGCAGTTTTTGATATAGCAAAGCATACAGGAAAAAAATCTATAACTATCCATATCATAATGGATTAGGAATTGCATAATAAAGATGAAAATAAAGTATAAAAAAGTGGCAATAACAATGATAAAAGTAGAATTTGGTCTCTATTTTAAAATTTTCTTTGGGACGGTTAATCGGGACGTTTTTTTGATAGCACAAAAGAAGTGCTAAACCTCAAAAACAAAACCACTAATTCGAAGCCAAATTAGCCGGATAGTGCCTCTTCATTTTTGGGAAGTAAAAAAAATGCTTAAGGTAAGTGGCTTGTTCTGCTCCATTTACATTATAAAATTCTTCTAAATAATGATTAAACGTTTTTC
>JAOULS010000154.1 GCA_029881895.1 Cyclobacteriaceae bacterium
TCCAAATGGGTTTTCATCTTGTAGATTATCCAATTGCTTTTGGTACTTAAAGTAATTTTCATCAACTGAAAAAAGAATAACATCTATTTCTCTAGCTGCATTGGAAGTATTACCCCAAAAATCCGAGAATTCTGTCACACTAAATTTTGTGATGTTGTCATTTTCATCCGATTTAAAATAATTGTTAGAATAGGAACTACTTGATCCGGATTCTTGAATTCTATAATCAAAATTCAATTGATAATAGCTTTTATCGCCCATAATGTCTACCCAACTAATATTAAATACTGCACCTCTGTCATTTGGGGAATCATCAGCTAAAATATCATCTGCCGATGTACCAAAAGGCACCGTGCAGTTAGCGGTTACTACTTCATTATTACTGCTTACAACGAGTGAATATGTTTTCCCTTCAGTAATAGGCATGCTAGCGGAAAGTATGGCGTACATATTTAGATCTGGTTCAAAAAATAATTCCATTTCATTTTCTCCGTCCGAAATTATTACTGTTGCATCTTTCACAATATCAGCATCATAATCTATATAAGACTTTGTTCCCAAAATAGGTATTGATCGAGATACCTCAACATTAATCAATGAATCAGTAGGTGAAATCACAGAATTCACGACTAACTTATTTCCTTCTGAAATTAATTTATCGGCATCAACAATAGTTTCACAACCCGCTATTCCAAGTATAAAAACAACAAAATATATTTCTATTTTTTTCATGTTATTAAAACTCTAATGTGTATTTGAAAGAAGGAAGTATCGGAAAAATAGATACTTTTTTAAGAACCGTAGTGTACTGATTCGTGTTATCATTGTATTGGCTATCAGTATAATAGAAAAAAGGATTTCTTCTATTATAGGCATTGTAGAACGCTATTTCCCAAGTTCGTTTACTGCGTCTTTTTTGCTTATGAAACTGAATACCTATATCCATACGGTGGTAAGCTTCTGCGCGGAATGAATTTATAGCACCATAGTCGTTCACTTCTTTGCTATATGATTGACCATAAGAATAAGCTTGTGCTCGATAAGTACCTATGGGCAGTGTAAAATTGCTGCCAGTTCCATACACCCAAGTACTCGATAATGTAATTCGATCTGATGCCTTAAAAATTCCAACAACTGAGACATCATGTGTTCGATCATACTTCGCTAAGTATTTCTCCCCCAAATTGATCTCATCAAACTGCATTTCCGTTTTTGATAAGGTATAGCCCAACCAGCCAGTAAATTTTCCTCTTTTTTTCTGCAACAGTACTTCCACTCCTCGCGACCATGATTCCCCTGCAGTAATATTATCTTCCCAAGAAACTTCCTCAGCCGATTCCAAATCCTCTAAAATCAAGAAACTCGCCCCTTCTTTATAGGCAATCACATTATTCGACTTTTTGTAATACCCTTCTACTGTTAAAGTTAGTTTTTGATTCGGCAAATCTTTAGCTATTCCAAAAGCAACTTGCTGTGAGGTTTGTGGTTTTACTTGATCGGTGGAAGACACCCACAAATCGGTAGGCAATCCAATACCTGAATTCGTTAATAGATGAATATATTGGTTCATTGTTGCATAGGAAGCTTTAAGGGCTAGGTTAGGCAAGAGTTGATACCCCATGGATAGTCGAGGCTCTGGATTAAAATAATTTACCTTATCGTGAATAAAATGTGTCAATCGTATACCAGCATTAATATTAACTCGGTTAAATAGTTTCATGTCATCCTCAATATAAACAGCACTTTCCAACGAATTAAAAGGTGAAGTAGTGTTTGTATCCTCATAACCATCGCCTCTTACTACAAAGGCACTTGGCTCAAACTTATGCGAAGTACTAGCCAAGCCCAGCCTAACATTATGGTTGGGCGATGGGAAATAATCAACATCATACTTAATTCCGAAATCTCTAATGCTGGATATATATGAGAGCTTGAAAGAACTATCATCAAATTTCTCCTCTAAGCCTATACTAAAATCATACTTACTAAAAATGAATGATGTATTAGAAAACCACTTATTATTAAACTGATGATTCCATCGTGCAGTACCTGTATAATTTCCCCATCCTAACTTAGCTTTAGTAGTATAATCAGTATCCTTTTCCTTCGCCCAAAAATTGTCTCTGCCAAAATATCCGCTAATATAAAGCTTGTCTTTATCACTAATTTCATGATTAACTTTTGCGTTTAAATCGTAAAAATAGTACCCTCCTTTAACTCCTTGATTCATAAAAGGCAAGGCTAGAGCATCGAAGTAGGTTCGTCTACCACTCACTAAAAAGGACGTTTTGCCTTTCTTTAGTGGACCTTCCAAAGATAGACTTGATGATAAGATACCTACTCCTACTTTCCCATGAATTTTCTCTTTATTCCCATCCTTCATGTCCATTTTAATTACCGAGGAAAGCCGACCTCCGAATCGTGCAGGGAATCCTCCTTTATAAAGTTCGACTGACTTTATCGCATCGCCATTAAATGTTGAGAAGAAACCAAACAAATGGCTGGCATTGTACACGGTTGCATCATCCAGAATAATTAAGTTCTGATCGGGACCTCCCCCTCTAACATAAATTCCTGAACTTCCTTCCGATCCTGATTGTACACCAGGCATCAGCTGTATTACTTTTAACACATCCTTTTCACCCATAAAAGCTGGAATATTAGCTATGTTTTCTATCGGCAAACTTATCACACTCATTTGAGCCTTTTCACTTTCTTTTTCTATAGCATCTCCTTCTATTATTATTTCGTCTAACGTTATTGATGCAGATGCTATTTCAACGTTTTTTACTATGTCATTATTAAGATCAACAGTATGGTTTTGCGTTTCGAAGCCTACAAAAGAATATATGAAATCGTATGTACCTTGTGGTAAAGTAAGGGAGTAAAATCCATAGGTATTGGTGGACACGCCTGTTTTTAAAGAAGGCACATAAATGGTTACTCCAGGCAACAATTCACCACTTCCTTGTTCTTTAACATAACCACTAATTGTGTACTTGGATTGTGCTGTACCAACTGTAAGCATCATTATTACAATAACTACTGACAACACTGTTTTTTTCATTGTTGATTAATAAATAAAAGGAAGAAATTAAGTTTCAAGGTAAACACATTTTTTTATTAAAATAATCTATAGTAAAGAACTATAAGAATTTCTATTTATTGTATGTTAATCACATTATGTTTTCTTCGATTGAAAATATCTACTAAATGAAATTTCTGACATCCTGTCATCAAATTCAATTTGGAACACCATTTGAAATAGGAGTAATTTCAAATTGAATTAATAACGAATAAAAATTTATAAAAATGGCTGAAAAAGGAACGATTTCGATTCATACCGAAAACATTTTCCCAATCATTAAAAAATTCTTGTACTCTGATCATGAGATTTTTTTACGAGAATTAGTGTCCAACTCAGTAGATGCTACTCAGAAAATAAAAAGACTCTCTTCTTTGGGTGAATATACTGGAGAACTGGGCGATTTAAACGTAAATGTAAGCTTTGATGAAAAGAAAAAAACCATTACCATTAGCGATAATGGGATTGGAATGACAGAAGAAGAGATTAAGAAATACATTAACCAAATTGCTTTTTCTGGTGCTACTGAATTTGTTGAGAAATTTAAAGATGCAGGTGATGCTAAAGAAATTATCGGAAAATTTGGGCTAGGTTTTTACTCTGCCTTTATGGTGTCCGATCGTGTAGATGTAATCTCAAAATCATATCAGGATAATACTGAGGCTGCCAAATGGACATGTGATGGATCTACTGAATTTGAAATTTCTTCTGCAAAGAAAAAAGATAGAGGAACGGACATTGTCCTTCATATCAATAAAGATTCCGAAGAATTTTTAAATCAAGCTCGTATTCAGGGTATTCTTGATAAATATTGTAAATTTTTACCTGTAACGATAAAGTTTGGTGAAAAAGACGAGCAAGTAGAAGATGGTAAGGACAAAGATGATAAACCTAAATATAAAACCGTAAAAGTTGATAATCTTATCAACAATACAAATCCTATTTGGACAAAAGCTCCCTCAGAGCTTAAGGATGAGGATTATTTATCTTTCTACAAAGAATTATACCCTTTTTCAGAAGCCCCTTTATTTTGGATTCACCTCAATGTAGATTATCCTTTTAACCTTACTGGGGTACTCTACTTTCCAAAAGTTAAAAATGACTTTGAAGTTCATAAAGATAAAATCCAATTGTATTCACGTCAAGTTTTCATTACCGATGAGGTAAAAGACGTAGTACCTGAGTTTTTGATGATGCTTCATGGAGTGATTGATTCACCAGATATTCCTTTGAACGTTTCGAGAAGTTATTTGCAGTCCGATAGTAACGTAAAGAAAATAAATAGCTATATCACTAAAAAAGTAGCGGACAAACTTTCTGATCTTTTCAAAAAAGACAGAAAATCATACGAAGAAAAATGGGATGACATTGGCATATTCGTAAAATACGGAATGCTAAGTGAGGAGAAATTTTATGAAAAAGCGAAAGACTTTGGTTTATTAAAAAGTACAGAAGGGAATTATTATACTTTAGAAGAGTACAAGGAAAAAGTTGCTGGTAATCAAACCGATAAGGAAGAGCAAATTAATTTCTTATACACTTCGGATGAAGGTAAACAGCACTCTTACGTAGAAGCAGCAAAAAACAAAGGGTACGATGTATTATTACTCGATGGTGCCATCGATAGTCATTTTATCAATCATTTAGAACAAAAATTAGAAAAGACCAGCTTAAAGCGTGTTGATGCTGATACGGTTGATAAACTGATTTTCAAAGATGAGAAAATTGATAGTGTACTATCAAAAGAAGATGAAGAAAAAGTGAAAGAAATCTTCGAAACAGCCATTAATAATAAAAGCTTTACAGTAGCCGTTGAATCACAATCTCCAGATGAAATGCCTGTAATTATTACCATGAGTGAATTCATGCGTAGAATGAAAGACATGTCTAAAACTGGTGGAGGCGGTTTTGCCATGATGGGTGGTATGCCCGATCAGTACAATGTGTCAATTAATGCCAATCATGCATTGGTGGGCAAATTATTGAAGGCGAAAAGTAAAGAGAAAAAAGCACAATTAGCGAAACAGCCTATGACTTGGCGATGCTATCGCAAAATTTGCTTACTGGAAAAGACCTTACTGATTTTATCAAAAGGAGTGTATCTCTAGCCGCTGAATAAATAAAAGTACATACTATAGTAAAAAAGCACACCATCAGTTAGATGAGTGTGCTTTTTTTTTGCCTTGAAAATAAAATCCCTCATATTTACGTTATTCGTAAGTAATGAAAAAAACATATCTATTCATATTCGTTCTCGTCTCTTCTTCTGCATTTGCTCAAGTGGGAGAAGTAGATGCCTTTATAACCATCAACACACCTGTTACCATTGACTTAGGTGATGAAGAGGATACAGACGTATTAACTCCCGAAAAGAAAAAAGTAAAGAAGAAGGTATATTATGGTGTAAAAACCAGAAAAGCATTTACAAGGAAAGGGATTGGTGAGAAATTAACGCTTGAACTCTTTTATGTATTAAAAGAGTGGAAAAATCCTGACCCATATATCCGCGATGTGTATTGGTATGATACACGCAGGCAAAGCATTCGAAAAGGCGGAAAAATAGATAAAAAATATGGGCTAATCCTCCATGGCCCTTATCAGAAAAAACAAGGCGAACAGATAATAGAGGAAGGGATTTTTTATTTTGGCGTAAAGCATGGCCGATGGATAAAAATGGATAAGAACGATTTGTTGATTGACAAAGAGAAATATTATAAAGGATGGCCTAAAGAATCGCTCGTTTCGTATTACGATAAAGAGCGAACTAAAATAAAGGAAATTATCCCCGTAGAATATGGGGAAAAAGAAGGGAACTATTACTATTTTTTCGAAAATGGGCTAATTGCGGTACAGGGTGAATATCATTTTAATAGTAAAGTAGGCAAATGGACTGAATTTCATTACAACACACAGCGCAGAAAAAAAATAGTGCAATATCCAGAAGATCCTTACGATGTAAAAACCTCCCCATATACTTGGCGTGAGTATGATAAAAGAGGTAAAATCGTTTATGAGAATAACTCGCTATAAATAGGCTTCACTTGATAATTAGAAAACTTCATTTTTTGATTATAAGAGGTGGTATTATAAAATTAATTTGACTCTTCATAATCTCAAAATTGAACAAACATGTATGAAATTGAGGTTTTTTAGACCGACCTTGAAGAAATCTCGCCAGCCTGCCGTCTGGCAGGTTAAGAAATTCATGGAATATTGCGTAAAAATTCACACTGTTTGATCCGATCCCGATATCATCGGGACGGAGAGTTTGTGAATTTTAGAAGATTTGTTCACAGTATTGACTTTTTTTGTTTCTTCTTTTGGGTCAAGCCAAAAAAGAAAAAACTATTATTTGAAACGAAAATTTTAATTACGAGGATACCTTAAATATACCCTACATTTTTTACCCAAAAGCATCTTCGAAATGAGTGATCTCATCCGTTTTTAAATCTATTGCAATAATATCAAACCGGATACGTCCATTCCAATTCCTTTCGTAAATGAAATTCTCGGCTCCTTCTATCACTTTTTGTTCTTTTTTTTCGTTTACTGACGCTTCTGGATTTCCAAAACCTCTATTACTCCTCGACTTGACTTCTACAAATACTATAATGTCTCCAATTTCCGCAATAATATCAATCTCACTTCGCTTATACCTGTAGTTATTCGCTATAATTTCATAGCCTCTACTTATCAAATAACTTGCGGCATGTCTCTCTGCCTTTGCTCCAATTTTAGTTTTGTTACTCATTCATTTTAAAGTTATTATAATTTAAAGATATTGCAAGGTGAATGAGATAATCAATAAAAATGTAGAGGTTCGTCATCTAGGGGTAATGGACTACCAGCAAGCATGGGATTACCAAACCTATATTTTCGATCATGTTGTAAGTGTAAAAATTGCAAACAGAAAACTTGATCCTACCCTTCAGAAAAAAACCTCTAATTATTTGCTTTTTTGCGAGCATCCCCATGTATATACGTTAGGTAAAAGTGGGTCAGAAAGCCATTTATTACTCAATAGTGAAGAGCTTGAAAATAAAAATGCTTCTTATTACAAAATAAACCGAGGAGGAGACATTACGTATCATGGTCCTGGCCAGATTGTGGGTTACCCTATCCTAGATCTTGATAATTTTTTCACGGATATTCA
>JAOULS010000155.1 GCA_029881895.1 Cyclobacteriaceae bacterium
ATATCAACTTCGAATGAAAAAGCTTTCCGATGAAGAAATACTAGAAAAGTACGATCGTTTAATTTCTGTGATTGATTATAATTTAACCAAAGAAACAAAACAGGCTAAAATAGATAAGTGGGAGAAAATTAGAGCTAATGCAGATCAAATGTTAATTCAATTGATCACAAAAATCACTGATTGTGACTTCATTAAAGAAGTGTTTGTTCCTAAGTTCGAGGCAGAACCTACAAATTTGAAGTATGCACAATGGGTGTTCAAATTTATGTTAATGGGGAAATGCACAAGTGAGCCAGTATGGATGAAAGCTGCTGAAGTGATCTACGAAGCTGACAAGCAATCCAAACTAGCCGAAATTTTAGGAAACAAGTACATGGCGGACAAGGACTATGAAAATGCTGAAAGATTCTATAATGAAGGGCTTGAATTATCTAAAGATAATCAGGAACAAAACGCTGAGTTTTATGTTCGTTTAGGACATATCAAAAGAGCCAAAGGAAGCAATTCAGCAGCACGTGACTTATACAGAAAAGCTGTGGCAACGAATCCTTCAAATGTAGAGCCCTATAGCTATGTAGGAATACTTTATGCTAATAGCTATGAACAGTGTAGAGAAAATGTTAATAAAGCGCAAGATCGATTGATTTATATCGCAGCTTATAACATGTACAAAAGAGCGGGAGATGCCAAACGAATGGCAGCTGCCAAAGAACAATTTCCTTCGAAAGAAGAGATTTTTCAAGTGAATTGGGACAAAGGACAATCAAAACAAGTAGGATGTTGGGTGAATGAGCCTGTTATCCTTGATACTAGAGATTAATATTTACTACAGTATATAGTGGAAAGCTGTATTTGAAGATGTATCTTTAAATACAGCTTTTTTTATTTTTTGTTATTCGAAAATAAATTATACAAATTGAGTTTGTGGAATAAGATCATGAATAAAATTATTTACCTCATACTCCTCACCATGACACTACTTTCTTGTGCTAAAAGAGAAAGAATTGTTGAAATGCAAAAGGAATATGATGGTCCCATGCTAGAGCTTGAAGATGTTATTTTTTATTACAGCGATTCGGCTTTGGTAAAAATAAAAGGAATTACCCCTCATCGAATGGAATATGCAAATGGTAATCAGGCATTTCCAGAAGGGCTTTACCTTGAGTTTTATGATGAAACAGGAAAAGTGGAGTCGACCATCGATGCTAACGTAGCATTTTACAACAAAGAAGAAGACCATTGGTTAGGACAAGAAGGTGTTGTAGTAATGGAGTCGGAAACAGGCAAAAACCTTAAAACAGAGGAGTTGTATTGGGAACCTGCCGAAGAAAGAATTCATACCGATAAATTTGTAACCATTACGAGCGAAGATGAAGTGCTTTACGGAAAAGGGTTAGATGCCAAGCAAGATTTGTCAGAATATACCATCAAAAACCCTACGGGTGATTTTCAGTTAGAAGAAGGAAGTGAAAAATTTTAACACTATGAAACTACTTGACGCTATTATTTTTTCATTATCCATCGCTTTTCTTATCATAGGTATTCATCAAACCATCACCGTTGGTTTTAGTTTTTCGTATTTCTTTTTTATGTTATCAATAAGTCTGTTACTTTTATACAAGCTCCGCAAAGGCAAACAAAAGCAATCAAAGGAGCATTCTAAATAGCGTATGGACTTTACTCTCATTTATTTCATATTAATCTCATTAACTTTTTCCGCTTTTTTTTCAGGTATAGAAATGGCATTTATCTCTGCCGATAAATTACAAATTGAGCTGCAAGGAAGTAAAACTACATTTGTCTCAAAATCACTTTATAAATTCATAAAAAACCCTTCAAAATTTATTGGGACAACACTAGTAGGTAACACACTCGCATTAGTACTCTATGGTTATTTGATGGCTCTACTGCTAGAACCGTATTTATACGCACACCTTCCTGAATTTTTTCAAAATCAAGGTGCCATTTTATTAGTTCAAACACTTATATCTACATTAGTTGTACTAACAACCGCAGAATTTTTGCCAAAAAGCATCTTTATGATTAACCCAAATCGGATGCTTACCATATTTGCATTACCCATGAGGGCTTTAATTTTTCTCATGACCCCCATAACTTTTTTTATGGTACGCCTGTCACGGTTTATTATTGTAACCGTAATGGGACTTGAATATTCGGATACCAAACCCGTATATAAGCTTACTGACTTAAATAATTTAATTAAAAGCACACTTATCCCTACCGATTCAGAGAAAAGTGGTGTAGAAATCGATTCCAAAATTTTCAATAATGCGCTAGCTTTTAAAAAAATACGCGTTCGAGAATGCATGATTCCGCGCACTGAAATAACAGCGGTAAATATTGACGAAGACATCTCTGTATTACAGCAAGCATTTGGTGAAAGTGGACATTCTAAAATTGTGGTTTACAAAAACTCTATTGATGAAGTAGCAGGGTATTGCCACACACTTGAACTATTTAAAAAACCGCAAGATATCGCCTCTATCGTAACACCACTTATGATAGTGCCCGAGACCATGCTAGCAAATGAATTAATGATAAAGTTAATTGCCGAACGGAAAAGCCTTGCGCTAGTAGTAGATGAATATGGTGGCACCTCAGGTATTGTAAGTATTGAAGATATTATCGAAGAAATATTTGGGGAAATACAAGATGAACATGACGATGAAGATTTAACAGAACAACAACTCGATGAACACAATTATTTGTTAAGTGCCCGACATGAGATAGACTACCTAAATGAAAAATACGGATGGGAATTGCCTACTGGAGAATACGAGACTTTAGGAGGATTAATTTTGTCCATTGCTGAGGATTTTCCAGAAAAAGGGCAAACAATCCTTCATTCCTCGTTTGCTTTTAGCATTCAATCGGTAGAAGATATACGCATTGAAACGGTTAAATTGACGATTACCCCTTTTCCATCAGAAAATAATTGACTTCCTGCCTATTAACATTGTTTTTAAAGGATGTACTTGTTAAATTTGCCGACTTTAAAATTGACGGAATATGGCAGTAATGAATACGCTCAGAAATAAAATGGGCAAAATTGTTTTGATAGCGATTGGGTTTGCAATGGTAGCATTTATAGCGGGCGACCTCATAGGATCAAATTCATTTTTATTTGGTAGTGATAATAATGTTGGAGAGATAGCGGGCAAAACCGTATCCTACGAAGAATATCAAAGAATAGTTGAAAATCTAAAAATAGATTTCTCTTCTCGACAACAAAGAAACCCTACAGAAAACGAATTATCTTCTTTAAGACAACAAGCTTGGGATCGATTAATTTCTGACATTGCTTTTGGGCAACAGATGGATGAAGTGGGAGTGTTAGTTACTGAAGATGAAGTATGGGATGTTCTTCAAGGAAAAAATGTAGACCAAGGAATAGCACAAGACCCTACTTTTATCAATCCAGAAACAGGCCTTTTCGATGGTCAATTGGTTGTTAATTATATCAACCAAGTAGCTGCATTAGCAGACAACCACCCTGCAAAGACATCATGGATTAATTATGAAAGCAATGTGGCACCAGGAAGAAAGAGAGTGAAATTCGACAACTTAATGGTACTATCTAGCTATGCTACCGAGGCAGAAGCACAAAAAGACTATAACCTACAAAACGATGTGGCGGAAGTAAAATACATCTACGTGCCTTTTTATTCTGTACCCGATTCAGTAGTAGAGGTGTCAGACAATATGCTTCAAAACTATCTGAACGAAAACAAAAACGACTATAAAGTAGAACAAACAAGAACAATGGATTACGTGTCTTTTCCAGTATTCCCTTCTAGTGAAGATTCTGCCTATGTTCGTGAATCACTAAACGAATTACGTGAGGAATTTAAAACAATTTCTGATGATTCTATTTATGCGAAAATAAATTCAGACATGAGCAACTTTTACGGCACTTACAATATAAGTAATTTGCCAGCGAGTTTACTTGCAAATGTATCGAATCTTACAACAGGCGATGTAAGAGGTGCCTATTTAGAAAACAATTACTACAAACTGTATAAAGTGGTTTCTATCTCTGAAGACACCGTAGGTACTACTAAAGCTAGTCATATCCTTTTTAAATGGGATGCCGATACAGATGAAGCGAAAGCTGTAGCTCGAAAAAAAGCAAACGGAGTTTTAAGTGAACTTAAAAATGGTGCAAATTTTGCAGAAAAAGCAAATGAGCATGGTACTGATGGCACTAAAACTAGAGGTGGTGACTTAGGTTGGTTTACTGAAGGACGTAAAATGGTAAAAGAATTTGACGATGCGGTATTTGCTCAAAAAGGAAAAGGATTAATTAACAAATTGGTAGAAACACAATTTGGGTATCATATAATTGAACTCACTGAAGATATTTCATACCTATCCTATAATGTTGCCACAATAGCACACGAGATTATCCCTTCTGACGAAACTAGAAACAAAGCATTTGTACAAGCTGATTTATTTGCAAGCCTTGTGAATGATGCCTCTTCATTTAAAAGTCAAGCTGAGGCTGATAATTTCACTATCCAGTCTACTGATAAATTAGAGAAGAACGATCGTAATGTTGGAAATCTAGAAGGTGCTCGTCAAATAGTACAATGGTTGTTTAGAGATGCTCGTAAAGGAAAAGTGTCTGATGTTTTTGATTTAGACAACGACTATGTGGTCGCCATTATGACAGGTGAAGAAGAAGAAGGAACTTCCTCATTAGATAATGTGAAGACGAGGGTAGCCCTTAAAGTAAAAAATAATTTAAAATCTGAAATCATCATTACTAATTTAAATAAGCTGTCAGGATCATTAGATGAAATAGCCGAAGCATACGGATCAGATGCCAATGTATATACGTCAAGTGATTTAAAATTAAATGCATCGACCCTACCTAGTGTTACAGGACTAGCACCTGAAGCTGTAGGGATAGCTTTTGGATTACAAAGCGGTGAGCGTTCAGCAGCCATTAGTGTTGATCAAGGAGTAATCATAATAGAAGTGCTAAACAGAACTACAGCTCCAGAAATTGGTGATTATACTATTTATACAGATCAACTAAAGCAAAGACAAAAAAGTAAAGTTTCTTTTAATATTACTGAGGCAATAAAAGAACATGCCAATATTAAAGATGAACGATATAAATTTTATTAGTCTATTACTATAATGTAAACAAACAAAGCGAGGATATCCTCGCTTTGTTTGTTTAAAGCCGTTTTTAGAATTACTTACATGGATCATAAATCAATACATTCATTCAAAGAAAAGCTAGACAGTCAACATCAATGGCCTGGACATTACACCTTTAAATTCATCGTTCCTGTACAAAAAGTAGTGGCATTAGCCGCACTCTTCGAAGGCGAAGAGCTTATTGAGAAGTCATCCTCAAAGGGAAAATATAAAAGCATTACCGTAAAGATGTTTTTACAAAATAGCGATGAGGTGATTGCGATCTATATTGCTGCCAAAAAAATTGAAGGGATTATTTCATTATAATAAACACCTCCCAGCTTTCTCTGCTTTTATTTGCGATTTGGAAATGAGTTAATCATCTTTAATCATGAATTGGAAAGAAGAAAATAATCAGCTCGTAAAACGATTTCAGTTTAATAATTTTGTTGAAGCTTTTGGTTTTATGACACAAGTAGCAATAATAGCAGAGAAAATGAATCATCACCCCAATTGGAGTAATGTTTATAATACCGTTGAAATTAAGCTATGTACACATGATGCTGGAGACGTTATTACAGATAAAGACAACCAATTAGCGGCAGCAATTGATACTATAAAATTATGACGCCTACTTCATTGTATATTGTTCCTACACCTATCGGCAATCTGGAAGATATCACTCTTAGAGCGTTACGCCTACTAAACGAAGTAGACGTAATACTAGCCGAAGACACACGCAATACAGGTGTATTGCTAAAGCACCACAGCATTTCAAAGCCCTTGTTGAGTTATCATGTGTTTAATGAACATAAGCAAGTTGATCGGCTCATACAACGACTAGAGGACGGAGAAGTGATGGCACTAGTATCTGATGCTGGGACACCCGCAATTTCCGATCCTGGATTTTTATTAGTACGTGCGTGTATCGATCATGATATTAAAATAGAATGCTTGCCCGGTGCCACTGCTTTTGTTCCCGCATTGGTTAAATCGGGGTTACCCTCTGACAGCTTTGTTTTTGAAGGTTTTTTACCACACAAAAAAGGAAGAAAAACAAAACTAGAACAATTGAGTGTAGAAACAAGGACTATCATCCTCTATGAATCTCCTCATCGACTTTTAAAAGCACTCGATCAATTTATTGAACACTTTGGTGAGGATAGAAATGCCTCTGTTTCTCGTGAACTCACCAAAATACATGAAGAAACCATAAATGGCACCCTTTCTGAAATAAAGCACTATTACGAAAATGGAAATGGGAAAGTAAAAGGCGAAATTGTCATAATCATCTCAGGAAATAAATAGCTAAACTTACCATCAGCTGGCACTAAATCTTCCTAAAAATAGTTTTTGAAAATAACACTTCCCACACTTATAAACATGTTTAACTTGATAATTAAATACAAATTGTAAGAAATAACGAGAATACTCATTACCTTCATCATATATTGAACCGCAATTGCTAAAATAAAAATGATGAAAACTACAACTCGATTAACCTATCTTTTCCTTTTATTACTACTTCCTTGTATTATTAATGCCCAAAATAAAAGTGTGAAAATTATTCATGCGGGCACATTATTAGCCGTACCTGGAGAAAAACCTTTTGAAAAACAGTCCATCATTATCGAAAATGGCGCTATTTCTTCTGTTAAATCGGGATATCTAACAGCCGAGGAGCTTGGATATGACAATGCTGAGGTTATCGACTTAAAAGATAAATTTGTCCTCCCTGGGTTGATCGATATGCATACGCACATTACAGGTGAGCGTGACCCGAACCGGAATCGACATGAATGGACTACCCTATACGATGAAGATGCTGCATTTCAATCTATCCCCTATTTAAATAAAACATTAGAGGCAGGATTTACCACAGTAAGAAATTTGGGGGCAGATAATGAGTTAATTATTGCAATAAAAAGGGCAATTAAAAAAGGGAATGTAGATGGCCCTAGAATTATTGCTTCTTGTGGTGCTATATCAGCCACAGGTGGACATGGAGATTCACATGGATATCGAGATGAAATATTAAATGCTTTCGGCAC
>JAOULS010000156.1 GCA_029881895.1 Cyclobacteriaceae bacterium
AGTTTAACTGGAACGATATTATTGTTAAATACAGAACAAATGATCTGACAAATAATATATTAAAAGTGTAAATGAGTGAAAGAAAACTAATACTAGATTGAATGGAATCTAATAACAAGAAGTACTATTAATGCTCTGTAACTACTTCACTAATTGTCCAGTACATATTAATTGTCTTAATTACTTCTACAAATTGGTTATAATCAACGGGCTTCGCCATATACCCTGAAATAGACAATCTAAAACTTTCAAGCTTATCTTCATCATCTTTTGAAGTAGTAAGAACAACTACTGGGATAGTAACAAACTTGTCATACTTCAATCGCTCTTTTAAAAATTCACGACCGTTCATAATTGGCATATTCAAATCGAGCAATATAATACAGGGTAGGTTGTTTGTATTGGATTCTAAATATTCAATTGCTTGCTCTCCATTTTTAACATGTACAAGTTCGTTTTTCACATTGATATCATTCAATGCTCGTTTTACCGTCATCGCATCTAATGTGTCATCCTCTACTAATAATATTGACTTCGAACTTCTCATACTTACTATATATATTTAGGATAACCACAATTAAACTTGTGCAATTAAGCATACTTCACTAAAAAAAACAAGTTAATAATTCAGGAAATGTTAAAACACCTACTATTAAGTAGTCGTATTATTTTCTTCCTTTATTATAACTCCCTTTTCCACCTTTTGGTTTATGTTTTCTGAAATTATTTCTTTTAGGAGTTTTATCAATAGCTTCTGGTTTATCTATTGGCTCAAATCCCTCTACAATTTCATTACGCATCGTTTGTCCCAATAATTTCTCGATGTCTTTTAATAAAATCAATTCATCGGCAGCAATTAAAGAAATTGCTTCCCCACTAACCCCTGCTCTTCCTGTTCGCCCAATTCTATGTACATAATCCTCGGGCACTTGTGGTAAATCAAAATTGATTACATGAGGTAAAAGTGGAATATCCAATCCTCTTGCAGCAATGTCTGTTGCCACTAGCACGCGAACAGTTCCTTTTTTAAACCCCTCTAGTGCCTTTGTTCTTGAGTTTTGACTCTTATTTCCATGAATTGCAGAAGATGAAATATTGTTTTTACTTAACTTTTCACTTAACCGATTAGCACCATGTTTTGTTCTTGTAAAAATCAACACTTGTTTCCAATCACCTTCTGCTATTAATTTTATTACAAATTCAGGCTTTCTCTTCTTATCAATACGGTAGGCTTTTTGACTTACTAGTTCGGCAGTAGTATTTTCAGGTGTAGCTTCTACAAGTACTTGATTATGTAGAATCCCATTGGCTAACTCTTTTATTTGTTTTGAAAAAGTAGCAGAAAACATCAAATTTTGCCTATTTAATGGCATTAGTGAAATTATTTTCTTAATATCTTTCAGAAAACCCATGTCTAACATACGGTCAGCTTCATCAAGTATCAAAATTTCAATCTTCGCTAAAGAAAGTAATCGTTGATTATTCAAATCTAACAATCGACCTGGTGTAGCGATTAATATATCCACCCCATTTCGTATTGCTCGAACCTGTGGATTTTGGTTTACACCACCGTATATTACAGTTGAACGGAGGTCTAAAAATTCTCCGTAGGTCTTTACGCTCTCAGCTACTTGGGCAGCTAACTCTCTAGTGGGGGTTAATACCAATGAACGAATAGGCCTATTTTTCCATTGTTTTCCTTCAGATAATATCTGTAATAAAGGCAATGTAAATCCTGCTGTTTTTCCTGTTCCTGTCTGTGCTGAGGCTAAAACATCTCTTCTTTCTAAAATTAAAGGTATGGCTTTTTCCTGAATAGGTGAAGGAGTGGTATACCCCTTTTTATTTACCGCATGCAATATTGCTTCGGATAAATTTAATGATTTAAATGACATATAAAGTGTTTTTGGAAACGACAATTTATAGTGAAAGTCATTTCTATTATTAAAACACAAAGATACACCTAATATTTCCTCTTTACCTCTTTAAACATTAAATATTGTTATTAACCAAAACACATCACTTCATCCTCCATGATAAATTCATAAAGAAATTTCTTCCTAGTCGAGGAATATTCCCCCAATCAAAATGTTCTCGATAGTTTGTGTCTGCAATATTCTCTATTCCAGTACTCATTTCTATCGCACCTTGTTTGAGTTGAAACGTTTTATAAAGGCGTAAATTCATAAGTAGAAATGATTTTGTACTTAATTCACCAAATTTCGCACTTATATTGTTTTGTGCACTCGACCAAATCACTTCGGGCTGAATCATAAACCCTTTCCACTTTTGCGAAATAGAATTCGTGATTTTTAATGGGGGAATCAAGGGTAATGGGTCATTTTCAAAATCATACCCATAAGAATACGTAGCGGTAGACATTAAATGTGTTGTTTTTGTTATATCACTCATCAACGACCATTCTCCTCCCATTAGAGAAGCCTTTCCTGTATTTTCGTAAAACATTACTCCTTTAGCTCCAATAGTCATGTTGCTATAATTGGACGCATATATTCCCATGATATAGTCATGAAATTGGTAATGAAAAACTGCCACATGCGTGCGAATTTTCTTTTTATGCCAAACCGCCATCAACTGATTTTGCCATGCTCCTTCTTTTTTAATATCTGGGTCACCAACGAAATCATATCCATTCTGACGGTTGTACAAATAAAAACCAAATTGCTCGGAAGTAGTAGGTAATCGCTGACCATACGATGTAGTCAACTTCAGCTCTGTGCTTTTCTTTATTTTTCTACTTATTGAGACGTTGGCATTGATCAAATCCATTTTTTTAGGATCTTTTCCTGACATATTAAACACGTTTAATTGCTGCTCTCCAAAATCACTTATGATAAATGTAGCCGCCTTCTCATACCTAAATCCCATTTTCAACAGGTTACGCTTCAAAAATATTTTATTATAATCGAGGCTAATTGAAGCACTATTCCGGACTACATCAGGGTAGGTAAGCATATACATCGGGCTACCTACATCGGGGTACATCGTCATTTCAGCATGAGCAAAGGTGTTATAATATTCAATTTTAGCTTTTAAGCTATCAAGAAGATTGGCTTGTGCATAAAACCCAGAAGTATAGGTATTTCCCGGCATGTCCATATGCATTGGTACATCCGCAGCATCACGCTTTGTGTCGTCCATTGCGTGATCCACAAAATTATGATATGCTTTTATTTCTACTTCTTTCAACTTCCCCAAATTCATTCTATAATAGTTCAATGAAAACATTTTTGCTTTTGCAAAAGAAACATCCATGGGCAATGCGGGGTATCCTACATCAATAGCATCATCTCCCAAAAATGTAAACGATAACAACTGATCGTGCGGTAGACGATAACTCATCGCAAACGAATAATTATACTTTTCAAATTGTGAATATCGAACTTCGTTCCCCCCTCCTGCTTTATAATTTTGAGCTTTGCGATGTACAAAACTCGAACGGATTGCCAAGTTATTTTTGTTTAGATTCAAATCCACCAATTGGTCAAAACCCTTAGCAACCGTGTTATACTTCATTCCCACACGGGCAAACACACGCTTATTGGCATTAAATTTCGGTGTCTTAAGATTAAAACTCACACATCCCCCTGTTGAAGCTCCATCTATCGCTTCATCATTGCCTAAGTTGATGTCAATATTTGCTAAATTATTAGGTTCAATATAGGACGATGCAGGATCCATTTTATCGGTGCAAGCACCAAAAAGACGCATACCATCAATGCTTACGACATACCTTTCAGACGAAAGTCCTCTTAAAATGGGTTCACTAGCAAAATTTCCCCTTCTCATCATGTTCACGCCCGGTAGGCAATGCAATAAATCATCTGTTGCCATTGATTTATCTTTTCGTACTTGAGCGACTAAAGGGTTATTCGACTCGTACTGACTTTCTACCACATCCATCTCATCCAAATACAGTATGTTCTTCATTATGTAGTCTGGATTTTTAATAGAATCTTGCCATGCTTTATAGACTGTTTCTTCTTGTGAAAAAACAGAACCATATAAACCTACCAATAGAAATAATGTTATCCTAAGCTTCATTTCGTGTATAATTTAGGGTAAGCATCATCGGGTAAATAGAAACCAATGATGCCTACCAACTTCCTATTCTATTGAAATACGGTGGTAAAGACAGGTGTACCAATCACATTACTATTTTCTTTTATGGTCAGTCGCATTTCCCAATCTCCCGTCATGGTGAAATTAACTTTCCCTTTGTAATGTCCATTTCCTATCGCTACAGGAGCAATATTATTTGGAGAACCATGATCCATTGACGTCATCCAAGGCTCTAATTCAAAGCTTAGCCCTTCTACGGATGGCCAATCCATCATACTTGCTTTTTTATATACTGAAACTTCCAAATCATTCTCCCCTACCTGAGGACTTTTAGGATCAATGAGTGCTACAAAATATTTTGTAGTCTGATCAAATTCGCTTACAAATGAAATCAACTTCGTTTCTTCGGGCTGAACTACTGTTACAGGTACGATTACCTCTTGTATTTGGCCTCCAACTTCAACTTTAAACGTCACTTCCCAATATCCCATGTCGCCAGAAGGCATTACAAAAACAACGTCAAAATTATATGTGCCCTTTTCACTTAAAGTGGCAGTTTTATTATCTACGGGGCAACTGTGAGACATAGTCATCATATGCATCATAGGCATTATCGTTACCGTTGCATCGTTTATAGAGGTATTATCTGTAAGATTCGTTACCTCTATTTTTAGTGAGTTAAACCCAACAAAAAGATCAGTTGTAGCTTGTACCTCCACGGCTATTTCTCCGTTGTCTCCTGTAGCTACTTCTACTAAATTTTCTTCTACTAATGTTTCGATTTTATCTGTGCAACTCATAAAAAAGAAAACAAGAGTCACTACACTAAGCGTATATATGTATTTTTTCATAGTAATATTAAATAATTGGTATAATTGTACTGTAACCGTCTTTCTTATTGAAAAAACATACCCGTATACATCTTATGATGTATACTTATTACAACACAGTAAAGTCTATTAAATGATAACCCGTTTTATGCAATAGTGCATCTATTTCTTTGTGCTTTACAACTTCATTACGAAGCCTGTCGCATAAGGTGGGTTGAACTCAAAATTGAGAGTTATTAGAAATGAATATTATCCTTGTGGTGGATGAAAAACGCCTTGAAAGTGCCCTTCAGGTAAATTTATAATCATGTACAGAGACGTAGTATTCTCTCTTTCTGTATAAAAGTTTTTCATTTCATATTGCAACCATTTAGCAAAGAAAAATGAAATCTCTAATTTTTGAGTAATGTCTTTTGATTCATCCTCTTGTTCTTGTGCTTTTTTAATTTTTTGCGCTAGGATACATTTCCCATTACAATTAAGCATCGGCTTGTCTTTGTTAATACAAAGCACCTTGGCGATGTAGTCTTTTCGAACAGAATAATCAAGATAGATTAATGGAACAAACAATGCACTTCCAAGTGTATTGGCTATCAAGAGTGACAACAGAATGTTCTTAATCGTTTTCATTGACACAAAATTGGGTAAAAAAACACAATAAAAACATGAGTATTATCATTTTTTATGATGACTGTGATTATTTTAAAAAATGTAGGTGTAATAACGAATGCTCTCTTGAAATAACAATACCTTTACAGCATGTCAATACATATAAAGAATCAGCAAGCTATTCTTGATAAATTAAGAATAGAAGAACTCAACCCTATGCAAGTATCCGCCCAGCAAGCGATACATGCCCATTCCGATATTGTTTTACTTTCTCCAACCGGAACAGGTAAAACCTTAGCCTTTCTGCTGCCCATTATTGCTCAGTTGGATACCACTTGTCATGAAGTTCAAGCACTCATTATTGTACCTTCACGAGAATTAGCCATCCAAATTGAGCAAGTTACCAGAGAAATGGGAACTGGCTACAAAGCGATTGCAGTATATGGCGGAAGAGCAGGTGCAAAAGATAAAATTGACATTAAACATCGTCCAGCGATACTCATTGGCACACCCGGAAGAATTGCAGATCATTTAAGACGAGAAAATTTTTCGACTGAGTATATCCAAACATTGGTGTTAGACGAGTTTGATAAATCTTTAGAAATTGGGTTCGAAACGGAAATGAAAGAAATCCTAATTGCTCTTCCCATGATTCGTAAAAAAATATTGACTTCAGCAACACAAAATTTAGAAATCCCAGCTTTTGTAAGGCTGAAAAATCCAAAACACATTGATTATTCCTCAGAAAAAATCGCTCAACTAAAGGTAAAAACCGTCCTTTCTTCCTCAAAAGATAAATTGGACACGCTTGTAGAGTTATTGAACAGCCTTGGTAATCAACCCGGTATCGTTTTTTGCAATTTTAAAGATTCGATTGATCGGGTAAGCGGTTTTTTAACTGAGAATAACATCAGCCATGGCTGCTTTTATGGGGGAATGGAGCAAAAGGATAGAGAAAGAGCGCTTATTAAGTTTCGAAACGGCACACATCAATTATTGTTGGCTACAGACTTGGCTGCACGTGGTATTGATATTTCAGAATTAAAATTCATTATCCATTATCATCTTCCCCTCAAGGCACAGGAATTCACTCATCGGAATGGAAGAACTGCACGTATGAATAATGAGGGAACTGCCTATGTATTGCAATGGGAAAATGAAAAACTTCCCGACTTTATCCAAGATTCAGAAGTAGTGACCCCGCAAAAAAAAGGTACTTCTTCCCCATCCCCTTGGCAAACACTATTTGTGTCAGGAGGCAGAAAAGATAAAATTTCGAAAGGAGATATTGCAGGGCTATTCTTTAAACAAGGAAGCCTTTCTAAAGACCACTTAGGCATCATAGAAATTAAACAAGACTGTGCATTTGTAGCAGTACAAAAATCAAAAGTGACACAGCTAATTAAGATGGTAAACAATAGCCGACTTAAAAAGAAAAAAATTCGAATAACGGTGATTTAAAATCATTACAGCTCTATTTATACATGAAAATTCTTGATCTTGAAAACTGGAACAGAAAAGAACACTACCATTTTTTTTCGCAATATGATGAACCTTTTTTTGGTCTTGTTTCAGAAATTGATTGCACCATTGCCTATCAAGTAGCCAAAAAGAATAATTACTCCTTTTTCG
>JAOULS010000010.1 GCA_029881895.1 Cyclobacteriaceae bacterium
CATTCTTCTTTGTGATTTTACTCCCACAGTTTTTACACTTTTTTTACTCATAATCGAAAAATCTCCATAAACATCATATAATCAATGTGTTGCATGGATATTAGCCTACCTTTTGTCTATTAAGCCAATATTTAATAAAAAAACATAAAATCCACAAAAAAAGGGTTGCTTAAATAAAGCAACCCTTTTTTTTGTTGTAAAGTTAATGAGTGATTATACTTTAATCTCTACATCTACTCCACTAGGCAATTCAAGTTTCATCAACGCATCTACTGTTTGAGCGCTATTAGAATAGATATCTACTAATCGCTTGTAGGTACAAAGTTGGAATTGCTCTCTTCCTTTTTTGTTTACGTGAGGTGATTTTAACACCGTATACTTTTCCTTAATTGTTGGTAAAGGAATAGGACCACTTACCACTGCTCCAGTAGTTTTAACAGCTCTTACAATCTTCTCCGATGACTTGTCCACCAAATTGTGATCGTATGATTTAAGTTTTATTCTTATTTTTTGATTCATAATTATATCTTTTAAGTAAGCTGCCCTTTTGTTTCAGCGATTACTGTATCTGCAATATTTTTAGGAACTGGATCGTAGTGAGCGAATGTTAAATTAGCTGTAGCTCTACCTGACGTGATCGTTCTCAAGTCAGTTACATATCCAAACAACTCTGATAACGGAACATCTGATTTAACCACTCCAGATGTGCCTCTAGTATCCATTCCTTTCATTAATCCTCTTCTTCTGTTCAAGTCACCTGTAACATTCCCTGTATATTCATCAGGAGTAACAACTTCAACAGACATGATAGGCTCTAGCAAAACTGGACTTGCTTTTGCAGCAGCAGCTTTAAAACCTAAACGAGCAGCTAATTCGAATGAAAGTGCATCTGAATCCACATCATGGAAAGAACCATGATATAATTTCACTTTCATGCTATCCAAAGGATACCCAGCAAGTGGTCCATTTGCCATGGCCTGCTTAAACCCTTTTTCGATCGATGGGATAAACTCTTTTGGAATTACACCACCAACAATTTTGTTCTCAAACTGAAGTCCATCTTTTTCGTAATCCTCATCTTTAGGTCCGATTTCGAATGAAATATCAGCAAATTTACCTTTACCACCTGATTGTTTTTTGTATACCTCTCTGTGGTCAATTGTAGACTGTATTGCTTCTTTATATGCTACTTGAGGAGCTCCTTGGTTTATTTCAACCTTGAATTCTCTCTTCATTCTATCAATAATGATATCCAAATGAAGTTCTCCCATACCTCTCATAATCGTCTGACCTGTTTCATGGTCAGTCTCAACTTGAAGTGTAGGATCTTCCTCTACTAGTTTAGCAATTGCTACACCTAGCTTATCGGCATCCGCTTGCGTTTTAGGCTCGATAGCATACCCAATAACAGGATCAGGGAAATCCATTGATTCAAATACAATCGGTGATTTTTCTGCACAAAGTGTATCTCCTGTTTTTATATCTTTAAAACCAACTACAGCGGCAATATCACCACAATGTAATTGATCTATTTGATTTTGCTTATTCGCATGCATTTGGAAGATACGTGATATACGTTCTTTCTTCCCTGTTCTTGTGTTTAATACATAAGAACCTGAATCTAGCATACCTGAATATGATCTTACGAAACAAAGTCTACCTACAAAAGGGTCTGTAGCTATTTTAAATGCTAACGCAGAAAATGGTTGCTCAGGGCTTGGAGTCCTCTCTTCTTTTTCTTCGGTATCAGGATTAGTACCAACAACACTATCTCTATCTAATGGTGAAGGCAATAACTCCATCACGTAATCTAGCATAGTCTGAACTCCTTTGTTTTTAAACGCAGAGCCACACATCATAGGCACAAACGCTAGGTCAATAGTCGCTGCTCTTAACGCTGCAACAATTTCATCTCTAGTAATTGAGTCTGGATCTTCGAAGAACTTCTCCATCAAACCTTCATCGTATTCGGCAACCGCCTCAACTAAGTTTTCTCTATATTCTTGTACCTCATCTACCATGTCTTCAGGAATATCAACTTCCGTAAAAGTCATTCCTTTGTCATCCTCACTCCAAACCATGGCTTTGTTTTCCACTAAGTCAACAACACCTTGAAAATTATCCTCTGCCCCGATCGGCAACTGTAAAGGAACTGATTTAGTCCCTAACATTTCTTTTACTTGCTTACAAACATTCAAAAAGTCGGCACCAGCTCTGTCCATTTTATTTACAAAACCAATACGAGCAACCTTGTAATTATCTGCAAGTCTCCAGTTCGTCTCTGATTGAGGTTCAACACCATCAACTGCAGAAAACAAGAAAACTAAACCATCAAGTACCCTTAATGATCTGTTTACTTCAACTGTAAAGTCAACGTGACCTGGAGTATCAATGATATTGATATGATATTCATTCCCTTTATAAGGCCAAAAAACAGAAGTAGCAGCAGAAGTAATCGTAATACCTCTTTCTTGCTCTTGTTCCATCCAGTCCATAGTAGCGGCACCATCATGTACCTCACCAATCTTATGACTTACACCAGTATAATAAAGAATACGTTCAGTTGTAGTCGTTTTACCTGCATCAATGTGTGCAGCAATACCGATATTTCGTGTATATTTTAAATTTCTTTTCGCCATTTTTATTTAAAATCTAAAATGAGAAAATGCTTTGTTCGCTTCAGCCATTCTGTGCGTATCATCTTTTTTCTTGATAGCTGCTCCTTCGCCTTTTGAAGCGGAAAGTATTTCGCCAGCTAACCTTTCTTTCATCGTTTTCTCTCCTCTTTTACGAGAAAAACTAATCATCCATTTGATACCCAAAGTAATTTTTCTGTCGGGACGTACCTCTAAAGGCACTTGAAAAGTAGCTCCACCTACTCTTCTACTTTTCACCTCAACAGCAGGCATAATATTATTTAATGCCTTTTTCCAAATTTCTAATCCATTCTCACCTGATTTTTCTTCTACTATTTCAACAGCATCGTAGAATATTCCATAGGCAATACTCTTCTTCCCATCTACCATTAAATAATTCACAAACTTTGTTACAAGAGTGTCTTTAAATTTAGGGTCAGGAAGAATATATCTCTTCTTTGGTTTCGCTTTTCTCATTATTTTATCTTATTTATTTCTTAGGGCGTTTTGCACCGTATTTTGATCTTCTTTGTAGCCTACCACTTACACCTGCGGTATCTAATGCACCACGGATAATGTGATACCTTACACCTGGTAAATCTTTCACTCTACCACCTCTTATTAATACAATAGAGTGTTCTTGTAGGTTGTGACCTTCACCAGGAATGTATGCATTCACTTCTTTACCATTGGTTAATCTAACTCTAGCTACTTTTCTCATAGCTGAATTAGGTTTTTTTGGAGTAGTAGTATACACTCTTGTACACACTCCTCTTCGTTGAGGGCAAGAATCCAACGCTGGAGACTTCGACTTTGAAGTCAATTTCTTTCTACCCTTTCTTACTAGTTGCTGTATAGTAGGCATTAATTATTATTTTAATTCTTGATAATTCTTTTATCTAAAGCCGAAATTTTCGGACTGCAAAGGTATAAAATAGAAAAATAGGATACAAACCATAAAATAATAATTTTATACCCTGTTTTTCTATTTTATAAATACTAGACTAAGCTTCTCCTACAGTACCCCCAAAATTGATTGGAAATTTAGGTGCTTCGTCACTCTTTTTTATTTCTCCAAAATTAGCTTCAAATTTTTTAACATTATCAGCTAATGCTCCTAACAAGCGCTTTGCATGCTCAGGCGTAATCACTATTCTTGATTTCACCTTAGCCTTAGGAACACCTGGCATCAGTCGAATAAAATCAATAACAAACTCGCTATTAGAATGTGCTATCATTGCCAAATTAGCATACTCTCCTTCTGCAATTTCTTCAGGCAGCTCAATATTAATTTGATTTCCCTGAGCAGGGATGTTTTCTTTATCCGAATTTGCCATTGTTAATTTTGTTCTTCTTTCACTTCTTTTGTTTCAACAGTTACTTCATCTGGAGTTCCTATTAACTTATCATATTCCTCTTTAGAGCCTACAATCACTTTGCCAAAGCTACGCTGCCCAGTTCCTGCAGGAATTAAGTGCCCGACTATAACATTCTCTTTCAAGCCTATTAAATGATCTGCTTTACCTCTTATTGAAGCTTCACTCAACACTTTAGTAGTTTCCTGGAAAGAGGCCGCAGACAAGAAGCTTTCTGTTTTCAAGGATGCTTGAGTAATTCCTTGCAAGGTTGGTTTAGAAACTGCTGGTTGTGCCTCCCTAACCCCAATTTGCTTAAGATCTCTTCGTTTCAATGAAGAATTTTCATCTCTTAATTCTCTTGCTGTAACAATCTGACCTGGCTTAATGTTTTCAGAATCTCCAGATTCTAAAACAACTTTTTTGTCCAAAATTTGATCATTTTGCTCTCTAAATGTAAATTTATCAACAATTTCACCTGGTAAGAAACTCGTGTCTCCAGAGTCTAATACATGAACTTTCTGCATCATTTGGCTAACAATTGCCTCTATATGCTTATCATTGATTTTCACACCTTGAAGTCGGTATACTTCCTGAATTTCATTCACCAAATATTCCTGAACAGCAGTAGGTCCTTTTATCGAAAGAATATCAGCAGGTGTAATGGCACCATCTGACAATGGGTATCCAGCACGAACAAAGTCATTATCTTGAACCAGTATGTGTTTAGAAAGTGATACTAGGTATCTTTTTTTAACCCCATCCTTCGATTCAATAAATATTTCTCTGTTTCCTCTTTTTATTCCTCCATAAGTTACTACCCCATCAATCTCGCTGACAACCGCTGGGTTAGATGGGTTACGTGCTTCAAACAGCTCCGTTACTCTTGGAAGGCCACCTGTAATATCCCTAGATTTCCCCATTGAACGAGGAATCTTCACAAGGATTTGCCCTGACTTTATTGCATCTCCTTCATCAACAGCTAAGTGAGCGCCAACAGGTATATTATATCCTTTTTCTTTTGATTTACCTTTTACAATAATTGACGGGTTTTTAGTTTTATCTTTCGTGTCGGTAATTACTTTTTCTCTGTGACCTGTTTGCTCATCAGATTCTTCCTTATAAGTAATTCCTTCTATTACAGAATCAAACTCTATCGTTCCATCAAATTCTGATAAAATCACAGCATTGTAAGGATCCCAGAAACAAAGTTCTTGTCCTTTCTCTACTGTATCCCCTTCTTTTATTTTCATAAAAGCTCCATAAGGCACATGATTAGAAATCAAAACCTTTTTAGTTTTAGGATCTACAATTTTAATTTCACCAGAACGACCCATAACCACTTCAACCTTCTTGTTGTCGCTATTTGTGGTTTTCAAAGTCCTAAGTTCTTCAAACTCAACAACACCATCGAATTTAGCTTTAATCATTGCATCAACAGCAATGTTAGAAGCAGTACCTCCTACGTGGAATGTTCTTAAAGTAAGCTGAGTTCCTGGCTCTCCAATAGACTGCGCTGCAATTACACCAACAGCCTCACCTTGTTGTACCATATTACCAGTAGAAAGATTTCTACCATAACATTTTGCACAACCACCAATTTTAGTTTCACAAGTTAAAAGTGATCTAATTTCAACTTCTTCTATTGCTGTTTCGTCAATTGCTTTTGCAACTTCCTCTGTAATTTCACCACCAGACTTACAGATTAATTCTTCTGAAATAGGGTCGAAAATATCATGAACTGATACTCTACCTAAAATTCGCTCAGACAAAGGTTCAACGATGTCCTCATTGTCTTTTAAGGCTGTTACGATCAATCCTCTTAATGTTCCACAGTCTTCTTCATTCACTACTAAATCTTGTGCTACATCAACCAAACGCCTTGTTAAATAACCTGCATCTGCTGTCTTAAGCGCTGTATCGGCCAAACCTTTACGTGCACCATGCGTAGAAATAAAGTACTCAATTACATCTAACCCTTCTTTAAAGTTTGAAAGAATTGGGTTTTCAATAATTGCACCAACAGAACCAGCCAAGTTTTTTTGTGGCTTAGCCATCAATCCTCTCATACCACCTAACTGACGAATTTGCTCTCTAGAACCCCTAGCCCCTGAGTGCATCATCATATAAATAGAGTTAAATCCCTGATCGTCCGCTTCTAATTGCGTCATCAAAGTAGAGGTCAACTGAGAGTTTATTCTTGTCCAAATATCAATTACTTGATTATAACGCTCATTATCAGTAATAAGCCCCATTAAATAATTATTCCAAACGACATCAACTTCTTGTTTGGCTTGTGACACAAGTGCTTCTTTTTCAGCAGGAATAGCCACATCGCCAAGTCCCATTGAAAGTCCACCTTTATAAGCCGACTGGAATCCTAATGTTTTAATATCATCTAAGAAATTTGCTGTTGTCGCCTGACCAGCAATTTTATATACATCAGAAATAATTGTTTGAAGTTTTTTCTTTGTTAATAACTCATTTACAAAGCCTACTTCTTCAGGAACAAACTGGTTAAACAGTACTCTACCAGCTACCGTATCAATTAATTCCTCTACTAACGAACCATCTTCTTTTCTTACTTTACCTTTCACTTTAATAAAGGCATGTTTTGAAATTCTTTCTTCGTTAATCGCTATTATAACTTCTTCAGCACCATAGAATGTCATCCCTTCTCCTGGAACAATTTCTTTTTTAGAAGACTTTCTACCTTTTGTTACATAATAAAGTCCCAACACCATATCTTGAGATGGTACTGTAATAGGTGCTCCATTTGCAGGATTCAAAATATTGTGAGAAGACAACATCAACGTAGAGGCTTCTAATACTGCCTCTGGCCCTAGTGGCACGTGTACCGCCATTTGGTCACCATCAAAATCCGCATTAAATGCCGTACATACTAATGGATGAAGCTGAATCGCTTTTCCTTCAATTAATTTTGGTTGAAATGCTTGAATACCTAAACGGTGCAATGTAGGAGCACGGTTTAACAATACCGGATGTCCTTTCAATACATTTTCTAAGATATCCCAAACTACAGGGTCTTTTCTATCAACAATTTTCTTTGCTGATTTCACTGTTTTGACAATCCCTCTTTCTATTAATTTCCTAATAATAAAAGGTTTAAACAATTCTGCTGCCATTGATTTTGGCAAACCACACTCGTGTAATTTCAATTCAGGTCCTACTACAATTACTGATCGTCCTGAATAATCAACCCTTTTTCCTAATAAATTCTGACGGAAACGACCTTGCTTCCCTTTTAACATATCACTTAATGATTTAAGAGCTCTGTTTCCATCTGATCTTACTGCATTTACCTTTCTTGAGTTATCGAAAAGAGAATCTACTGCTTCTTGAAGCATACGTTTCTCATTTCTTAAGATTACTTCAGGGGCCTTAATATCTATAAGTCTTTTTAGTCGATTATTTCTAATAATCACCCTTCTATATAAGTCATTCAAATCAGAAGTAGCAAAACGGCCACCATCTAATGGCACTAATGGGCGTAATTCTGGTGGAATTACAGGCACCATTTTTATAATCATCCATTCTGGTTTGTTCTCTATACGTGTTCTAGCATCTCTAAATGCTTCTACCACTTTCAAGCGTTTCAAAGCTTCTGCTTTTCTTTGTTGAGAAGTATCGGTAGCTGCTTGATGTCTTAAATCATAAGAAAGTGTATCAAGTTCAATTCTTGACAACATCATTTCCAATGCATCAGCACCCATTTTTGCGATGAACTTATTAGGGTCATCATCGTCTAACATTTGGTTTTCTCTTGGAAGTTTGTCTAGAATATCAAGGTATTCATCTTCTGTTAAGAAATCCATTTTCAAGATACCATCTTCTTCTTTTATTCCAGGTTGGATAACCAAAAAACGTTCGTAGTAGATGATTTGATCTAATTTTTTAGTAGGCAACCCTAATAAGTATCCAATTTTATTTGGTAAAGACTTAAAATACCAAATATGTGCTACAGGAACCACTAATTCAATGTGTCCCATACGCTCACGTCTTACCTTTTTCTCAGTAACTTCAACTCCACAACGATCACATATAATCCCTTTGTAACGAATTCTTTTATATTTTCCACAATGACATTCCCAGTCCTTTACAGGTCCGAAAATACGCTCACAGAAAAGTCCACCCATTTCAGGCTTATACGTTCTGTAATTAATTGTTTCCGGTTGGGTAACTTCTCCGTTCGAGCTTTCCAAAATAGATTCTGGAGAAGCAAGACTTACTGTTACTTTTGAGAAGTCATTATTAATTTTTTTGTTTTTTCTGAACGACATAGTGTTAGTTTATCTATAATCCAAAGACCTTAAGTCCAATTATATTCAATTGATTAATCCATTGTAATTTCAAGTGCTAATCCACGTAACTCGTGAACTAATACATTAAATGACTCTGGAATATTAGGCTTATTCATATTTTCTCCTTTTACAATGGATTCATACGCTTTAGCTCTACCGATAACATCATCCGATTTAATCGTCAATATTTCTTGAAGTACATGAGATGCACCAAAAGCCTCTAGTGCCCACACTTCCATTTCACCAAATCGTTGACCACCAAATTGCGCTTTACCACCTAATGGTTGTTGCGTAATTAATGAATAAGGTCCTATCGATCTTGCATGCATTTTATCGTCTACCAAGTGACCTAACTTAAGCATATAGGCAACCCCAACAGTAACTGCTTGATCGAAACGTTTTCCTGTCAACCCATCAAATAAGTACGTCCTTCCATATTCAGGTAATTTTGCTTCTGACAATTCAGTAGCAACTTGCTCCATGGTAGCCCCATCAAAAATTGGTGTTGCATATGTTTTTCCTAGTTCAAGACCTGCCCACGCTAGAACGGTCTCATAAATCTGCCCTAAGTTCATCCTAGAAGGTACACCAAGAGGGTTGAGAACAATATCCATAGGTGTTCCATCCTCTAAGAATGGCATATCTTCCTGACGAACTATTCTAGCAACAACACCTTTGTTACCATGTCGACCAGCCATCTTATCACCTACTTTAAGCTTACGCTTTTTAGCAACATATACTTTCGCTAATTGAACAATTCCTGCTGGAAGTTCATCTCCAACCTCTAAAGTAAATCGCTCTCTTTTAAACTCACCCGATATTTCATTACGTTTATTATTGTAGCTTTTCACAAGCTTAACAATCAAACCATTAATTTCATCACTTGTAGTCCAATTATCAAGAATGATGTCAGAAATTAAATTCACCTCTTCTTGAACATTATAGTTACTTTCGTCTCTATAAATATTTTTCTCAGGGAAAACATTTTCTTTAATGTTTTTAGCTGAAAATTTCACTCCCTTGCTGATTAATTCATCACCAAATTTATGTCTAACTCCTTGAGATGTTTTACCATTAAGTACTTTTGCTAACTTTTCAATCATTTGATCTCTTATGACTGTAAGTTCTCTACCATACTTTGTTTTAAGTACTTCAACATCTTTTTTAGATTTTGCTCTAAGTTCCTTATCTTTTTTAGGTCTTGTAAACAACTTTGTATCTATAACCACACCTCTAAGTGATGGAGAAGCTTTTAAAGAAGCATCCTTTACATCACCAGCTTTGTCACCAAAAATAGCTCTCAGTAATTTTTCTTCCGGTGTAGGATCCGTCTCACCTTTTGGCGTGATTTTACCAATCAGAATATCGCCTTCTTTCACATCAGCACCTATCCTAATTATACCATTTTCGTCAAGATTTTTTACTGCATCCTCACTAACATTTGGTATTTCAGAAGTAAGTTCTTCCTCTCCCCTTTTGGTATCCCTCACCTCTAATTCGTACTCATCAATATGAATAGAAGTGTACACATCATTTTTCACGACATTTTCAGAGATAACAATAGCATCCTCAAAGTTATATCCTTGCCAAGGCATGTATGCTACTCTTAGGTTTCTACCAAGAGCCAATTCACCTCCTTGAGTTGCATATCCTTCACACAAAATCTGACCTTTTGTCACTTTTTCACCTTTCAGAACGATAGGTTTCAAGTTAATACAAGTATCCTGATTTGTTCTTCTGAACTTTATTAAATCATACGTCCTATAATCTGCATCAAAGCTAATTAAGTGATCATCATCTGATAAATCGTATTTGATAACAATTTTTTTAGAGTCAACAAAATCAACCGTACCGTCATTTTCTGCAACAATTAACGTTCTTGAATCTTGAGCGATTCTTTTTTCTAATCCAGTCCCTACTATTGGTGCTTCTGGGCTTAACAAAGGTACTGCTTGACGTTGCATGTTTGATCCCATCAACGCACGGTTAGCATCATCATGCTCCAAGAAAGGAATCATAGATGCTGCTACAGAAACAATTTGATTAGGAGCGATGTCCATGTACCTTAATTTATCAGGCTCTACAACAGGGAAATCACCTTCAAATCTAGCTTTTACTTTGTTATTAATAAATGCACCACTATCTTCTAATGGCGCATTGGCCTGAGCAATATTATATGTATCTTCTTCTTCGGCTGTAAGGTAAACCACATCACCAGACATATCGGCTTTTCCTTCATCAACCGTACGGTAAGGTGTTTCAATGAACCCCATACCATTTACTTTTGCATGAACGCATAATGAAGAAATCAGACCAATGTTTGGTCCTTCAGGTGTTTCAATAGTACATAAACGACCGTAATGTGTATAATGAACATCTCGCACCTCAAACCCTGCTCTTTCTCTTGAAAGACCCCCTGGCCCTAGTGCAGACATTCTTCTTTTATGTGTAATCTCAGCTAATGGATTCGTTTGATCCATGAATTGAGATAATTGATTTGTTCCAAAGAATGAGTTAATTACAGATGATAACGTTCTTGCGTTAATTAAATCAACAGGTTTGAAATCTTCGTTATCTCTAACATTCATTCTTTCCTTAATGGTACGTGCCATTCTAGCAAGACCTACACCAAATTGAGAATAAAGTTGTTCTCCTACTGTTCTAACTCTTCTATTACTTAAGTGATCAATATCATCGACCACGGCTTTTGAGTTTATAAGGCCAATCAAATATTTTACTATGAAAATAATATCTTCAGTAGTTAATACTCGTTGATCTAATGACGTCTCAAGTCCAAGTTTTCTATTAATTCTATATCTACCAACTTCGCCTAAATCATATCGTTTATCACTAAAGAATAAGTTTTGAATTACATCACGAGCGGTTTGCTCATCAGGTGCTTCAGTATTTCTTAACTGACGATAGATTTGTTCTACTGCTTCTTTTTCAGAATTAGAAACATCCTTCCCTAACGTATTAAAAATAATATTAAAATCTGTAATACTTACATCGTCCCTGTGAAGGATGATTGATTTTGATCCAGAATCTAAAATTATTTCAATATCATCTTCACTAATAATATGATCTCTCTCCAACAGCACTTCATTTCTGTCGATAGAAACAACTTCACCCGTATCTTCATCTACAAAGTCTTCCGTCCAAGTTTTAAGTACTCTAGCGGCTAACTTTCTGTTAACAGATTTTTTTAATTTTGCACTAGTGGCATCAATTTCTTCGGATAATCCGAATAAATCTAAAATATCTTTATCAGAACCATACCCTATTGCTCTTAGTAGAGTGGTTACTGGAAATTTCTTTTTACGATCGATATAGGCATACATCACGTTATTAACGTCAGTAGCAAATTCGATCCATGAACCTTTAAAAGGTATTATCCTTGCCGAATACAGCTTTGTTCCATTGGTGTGTTTACTTTGAGCAAAGAACACTCCAGGTGAGCGGTGTAATTGAGAAACGATAACGCGTTCTGCACCATTTATTACAAAAGAACCTTTAGCAGTCATATATGGGATGTTACCCAAAAAAACTTCTTGTTCAATTGTCTCAAAGTCCTCATTATCCTCATCATTACAAGTTAATTTTAACTTTGCTTTTAAAGGTACTGAGTAAGTAAGACCTCTGTCTATGCATTCATCAACTGAATACTTAGGGGGGTCTACCAAATAATCTATAAATTCTAGTACAAAATTTTCTCTGGAATCCGAAATAGGGAAGTTTTCAGAGAAAACTTTAAACAAACCTTCCTGAGTACGATTTTCAGCAGGAGTATCTAACTGAAAAAAGTCTTGGAATGATTTTAATTGTACATCCAAAAAATCAGGGTAATCTATTACCTTTTTTATGGATGAGAAATCTATTCTTGAGGATTGTGTATTCTTAGCCAAGGCTTTAAATTTTTAGTTACAATAATGTAAACAATGATGCCGTACTGTCTCACAATACAATTAATGAGGGAAATCGGCTATGTATTTATACCATAAATGGTACAAACAGGAAAAGACCCCTAATTTCAACATGAGTTGAAACTGGGGTCCAATATTCCTATTAGACAACTAAACGAGTCGTCAAATTATTTTAATTCTACTTCTGCACCTGCTTCTTCAAGCTGCTTTTTTAATGCTTCAGCTTCATCTTTAGCAACACCTTCTTTTACTGCTTTAGGTGCTCCATCTACTACTTCTTTTGCTTCTTTAAGACCTAGACCTGTTAACTCTTTTACAAGTTTAACTACTGCTAATTTAGCACCACCAGCTGCCTTAAGGATTACATCAAATTCTGTTTGTTCTTCAGCACCACCGTCTCCACCGCCAGCAGGGGCAGCAACGGCTACAGCTGCAGCTGCAGCAGGCTCAATACCATGCTCTTCTTTAAGAATTTCAGCTAATTCATTAACTTCTTTTACAG
Source organism: Cyclobacteriaceae bacterium (assembly GCA_029881895.1). Classification (GTDB taxonomy): domain Bacteria; phylum Bacteroidota; class Bacteroidia; order Cytophagales; family Cyclobacteriaceae; genus JAOUKH01. The sequence continues at coordinate 12,739 of JAOULS010000010.1, forward strand.
TTAAATTCACTAATTGATCAGCGAACGCTTTTAAATCTGCCATTTTTATTTACTTTATAAATTTCTACTTGTTTCTACTAAATTAATTTTCTCTTTCGGATAATGTTTTAACCAATCCAGCCAATGTTGATTTACCACTCTGAAGAGCACTAACCACATTTTTAGCAGGAGATTGTAACAATCCAATGATTTCGCCAATAAGCTCATTTTTAGATTTAAGCTCACTTAGCATTTTAACATTTTCGTCTCCAAAATAAAATTCGGATTCGAGGGAAGCTGCCTTTAACATCGGCTTTTCTGCTTTCCCCTTTCTGAATTCTTTTAACACTTTGGCCGGAACATTGGCACCATCCTCTTCTGAGAACATAATACCCGAAAAACCTTTAAGTGCAGTGAAAAACTCAGTATAATCTACATCTAACTTTTCTAATGCTTTTTGAATCAACGTATTTTTGTATACTTTATACTCAACACCTTTTTCAAAGCAAAGTCTTCTGAATTTGTTTATTTCAGCTACTGTAAGTCCTGACGCATCTGTCACATAGAAATTTGGCTTTTTGCTAAACTTCTCTGACAACTCTTCTAATACCTTTACTTTATCTTCTCTTGTCATGACTTATAATCCTGAAATTATACTTTTATCAATAGTAATCGATGGGCTCATTGTACTAGACAAATTAATGCTTTTAAAATAAGTCCCTTTAGATGAAGCTGGTTTTAACTTTGCTATGGTTTGAAGAACTTCATTTGCATTTTCTTTGATTTTTTCTGGAGAGAAAGAAACCTTTCCAATACTAGTATGAATAATTCCAAACTTATCAACTTTAAAATCGATTTTACCAGACTTAATGTCTTGTACTGCTTTACCAACATCTAAAGTTACAGTTCCTGACTTTGGATTAGGCATTAAACCACGTGGTCCTAATACTCTACCCAAACGTCCTACTTTTGCCATTACAGTAGGCATAGTGATAATCACATCTATATCGGTCCAACCGCCATCAATTTTTGTGATAAACTCATCTAATCCTACGAAATCTGCGCCAGCATCTTTTGCTTCTTGCTCTTTATCTGGTGTACATAACACCAAAACTTTTACTTCTTTACCCGTACCGTGAGGCAAGGTAACAATACCTCGTACCATTTGATCCGCTTTTCTTGGGTCAACTCCTAGTCTGATATCCAAATCGACAGAGGCATCAAATTTAGTAAAGGTAATATCTTTAACCAGCGCAGAGGCATCATCTAACGAGTACTCCTTAGTACTGTCAATTTTTGCTTCAATAGCTTTTTGGTTTTTAGTTAATTTTCCCATTTTCAATTCGATTAATTTTCCCAAGGTGCAACACCTGATACTTTAATTCCCATACTTCTTGCTGTACCCGCCACCATTTTCATGGCAGACTCAATCTTAAATGCATTTAAATCTTGCATTTTTGTTTCTGCAATAAATTTCACCTGATCCCATGAAATAGTTGCTACTTTGTTTCGGTTAGGTTCTGACGAACCTTTCTTCTTCTTGGCAGCTTCTAGAATCATTACTGGAGCTGGTGGGGTTTTGATTACAAAATCAAATGATTTGTCAGCATAAATTGACACCAATACTGGCAACAATTGTCCCTGTTTTTCCTGAGTACGTGCATTAAATTGCTTACAGAACTCCATAATATTGAGTCCTTTAGAACCTAATGCAGGGCCTACAGGAGGTGAAGGGTTAGCCGCTCCTCCTCTGATTTGCAACTTCAAGTATCCACTAATTTCCTTAGCCATTTTTTATTCTGTTTTTTCTACTTGCATATAATTTAATTCGACAGGGGTATTTCTGCCAAATATTTTTACCATTACGTTGAGTTTTTTACGCTCTTCAAACACTTCTTCGACATTCCCCGTAAACCCACTAAATGGCCCATCCATAACTTTTACAGTTTCGCCAATTATATAAGGTGTATCTAATTTTTCTTCAAAATCATCAGATTCATCTACCTTACCTAGGATACGGTTGATTTCATTTTGTCTAAGAGGAACAGGTTCTTTGGAAGCTCCGGCACTATTATTACCGAGAAAACCTATTACACCAGGAATACTAGTAACTAGATGGTTAGACTCGCCATGTGTAAGGTCGGCAGAAACAAGAACATATCCTGGGAAGAAATTTCTTTCTCTCATCTTCTTTTTTCCATTCCTCAATTCGTACACCTTTTCAGTAGGTATCAAAACCTGAGGGATGAAATCTTGAAGATTTTCTCTTTCAATTTCAGTTTCCAGATACGATTTGATCTTTTTTTCCTGACCGCTCACAACCCTTACTACATACCATTTAAGCTCGCTCATCTATAATATTCCTTATTATATACCCTATTAAAATGATTGATAAAACCACTGCATAGTGGTTTTAAAAACCCAATCAAATCCACCAATCATCAATGCAAAAATCATTGAAGCCACAAGTACTAATATTGAGCTATTTTGTAGCTCTGAATATTTTGGCCAAGAGACCTTATTTTTCATTTCATCTACTGAATCAGCGATAAAAAGTTTTAATTTTTGCATATATTTTTTATTCTAATTTTCAACATGCACGGGTGGAGAGACTCGAACTCCCAACCAATGGTTTTGGAGACCACTACTCTACCAATTGAGCTACACCCGTGTATCCATTCTTCAAAATGGAATGCAAAGATAGTCTATAGATTTAAGAATTACAAAAAAAGCGCTTCAAATTTCTTCGAAACGCTTCCCTTAGATTATTGTATCTTATTCTATGATTTCTGTTACCTGTCCAGAACCAACTGTTCTACCACCTTCACGGATAGCGAAACGTAGTCCTTTTTCCATAGCTACAGTGTTTATCAACTCTACAGTGATACTCACGTTATCACCTGGCATTACCATTTCCACTCCATCAGGAAGGAAGATTTCACCAGTTACGTCAGTAGTTCTTAAGTAAAACTGTGGACGATATTTGTTAAAAAATGGTGTATGACGACCACCTTCTTCTTTTGAAAGAACGTAAACCTCTGCTTTGAATTTTTTGTGAGGAGTAACTGATCCAGGTTTCACAATTACCATTCCTCTTTTGATACTTTCTTTTTCGATACCTCTTAAAAGAAGACCAACGTTATCTCCAGCTTCACCTCTGTCTAATATTTTTCTAAACATTTCAACACCAGTGATTGTAGATTTCAAGTTTTCAGCACCCATACCTAAGATATCCACAGGATCTCCAGTATTGATAACCCCTCTTTCTATTCTACCCGTAGCTACAGTTCCTCTACCAGTAATAGAGAATACATCTTCAACAGGCATTAAGAAGTCCTTATCAACAGCTCTTTCTGGTAATGGAATATGCTCATCAACAGCTGCCATTAATTCTTCTACTTTAGTAACCCATTCTGCTTCACCATTCAAAGCTCCAAGAGCAGAACCAGCAATAACAGGAATATCATCTCCTGGGAAATCATAATAAGAAAGCAATTCTCTTATTTCCATTTCAACAAGTTCTAATAATTCAGGATCATCTACCAAATCCACTTTGTTCATAAATACAACTAAAGCAGGAACACCTACCTGACGAGAAAGCAAGATATGCTCTCTAGTTTGAGGCATAGGACCATCAGTAGCTGCAACTACAATAATTGCACCATCCATTTGGGCAGCACCTGTAACCATATTTTTTACGTAATCTGCGTGACCTGGACAGTCAACGTGAGCGTAATGTCTGTTTTCAGTTGCATACTCAATGTGTGATGTATTAATAGTAATACCTCTTTCTTTCTCCTCTGGCGCATTGTCAATTGCAGAGAAGTCTTTTTGCTCAGCAAGACCTTTGTTTGCTAGCACGCTAGAAATAGCCGCAGTTAATGTTGTTTTACCGTGGTCAACGTGACCGATAGTACCAATATTAACGTGTGGTTTCGAACGGTCAAATGTTTCTTTAGCCATATTTGAAAACTCCCGATTTAGTTAAAATAAATTTTATTTCTCTTTAATAATTTACACATCAAAATGAGCCAATGACGGGATTTGAACCCGTGACCTCTTCCTTACCAAGGAAGTGCTCTACCCCTGAGCTACATCGGCTTTGGGTTCCCTTAATCAGAGACTCATCGTATTTAGCCTAAGCTAAAAGAGCGGGAGACGAGGTTCGAACTCCTGCCTACCGTCAGGCAGGCGCGACCTTGGTCGCATAAGAATGCAAACTAATCATCTTCCTATTCGTCATTTCTGACACTTTGGAGCGGGAGACGAGGTTCGAACTCGCGACCTACAGCTTGGAAGGCTGTCGCTCTACCAGCTGAGCTACTCCCGCTTTACTATTATTAGTAATAGAATGTGGGGGGAGCAGGATTCGAACCTGCGAAGTCGTAGACAACGGATTTACAGTCCGTCCCAGTTGGCCGCTTTGGTATCCCCCCTCTGGTATTCAATATAAAAATGAACAACTTAAAAAACTTAGGATTTCCTAACCCCTCGTATTTAAGGAAGTGCAAAATTATATGGTTTTTTATTTTTATCAAACATTTAAAAAAAAAAGATGGTTTTTTTTGAATATAAAATCAAAACAATAGTCAGACGTCTCCAAAACGGCTTTTTATTTTACACACTTTCTTAATTTGACCACAAAATTCAATTATATTTGGTTCAAAATCAAGAATCTCATGTATCAAGTAGCAACAAAGCACACAAAACACGAAGTTAGAAAAGAAGGGAATACCTTTTTCATCAATGAAATTGCCTTCGATTGGGATATAATTCCGATAGGAAAAGATAAATATCATATTATTTATAATCACCAATCTTATAATGCGGAATTGATTACTATTGACCCTGAAAAAAAGGAAGTGACGCTGAAAATTAATGAAGAGGTTCATCACATATTAGTGAAAGATAAGTTTGATCTATTACTTGAAAAACTAGGAATGGCAAATATGTCCTCTGCCCAGTTGAATGAGATCAAAGCCCCCATGCCTGGTCTTATCCTTTCTATTGACATAAAAGAGGGAGATGAAGTAAAAAAAGGAGATAGCATTATGATATTGGAAGCAATGAAAATGGAAAATGTATTAAAATCGCCTGGGGATGGAGTAGTAAGGAAAATACCCGTAAAAAAAGGGGATAGCGTGGAGAAAAATACTATTCTAGTGCAGTTTTAAATTCAAATTGTATCGCTATACCTAATTATTATACATGATTTAATATATTTGCAATCAACAACAAAACAAAACCTTACTAACCCTACCCATTTACATACACATATGAAATATAAACGCATTTTACTTAAACTTAGTGGAGAATCATTGATGGGTGAAAATCAATACGGGATAGACCCTAAGCGATTGGAACAATATACTAACGAGATAAAAAATGTTGTGGCAATGGGGGTGGAAGTAGCAATAGTAATTGGCGGTGGAAATATTTTTAGAGGTGTTCAGGCCGAATCATCAGGAATTGATCGGGTTCAAGGTGATTATATGGGGATGCTAGCTACGGTTATAAATGGCATGGCTTTACAAAGTGCATTGGAAAAAGCTGGTCTATATACTCGGATGATGTCGGGAATAAAAATGGAACAAGTTTGCGAACCTTTTATTAAGCGTAGAGCTGTTCGACATCTAGAAAAAGGCAGGGTGGTGATTTTTGGAGCGGGTATAGGAAACCCTTATTTCACCACCGATTCAACAGCTAGTTTAAGAGCAATAGAAGTTCAGGCAGATGTTGTATTAAAAGGGACACGTGTAGATGGTGTTTACACTTCTGACCCTGAAAAAAATCCTGATGCTACAAAATACGACAATATTAGTTTTCAAGAAGCATATGAGAAAGGGTTAAACATTATGGATATGACTGCTTTTACATTATGTCAAGAAAATAATTTACCTATCATTGTATTTGACATGAATAAATCTGGAAATTTAGTGGAGATAATGAATGGAAAGGTAAATGGAACAATGATAAATTGATGATTTTAATATTATGGAAGAAATTGAATTATACCTAGACGATGCTAAAGACATGATGAGTAAAGCGATTACTCACCTTATTGATGCCTTATCTAAGATTAGAGCTGGGAAAGCTATGCCGGCTATGCTGGGAGGTGTTATGGTTGATTATTACGGAAACATGACCCCATTGAGCCAAGTAGCAAACATAAGCTCTCCTGACGCAAGAACACTAATGATAAAGCCTTGGGAAAAAGCGATGATTCAAGAAATAGAAAAGGCAATAATGAATAGTGATTTAGGGTTAAATCCTCAAAATGATGGCGAACAAGTTATCATTAACATTCCTGCCCTTACGGAAGAAAGACGTACTCAATTAGTGAAATTAGCAAAAAACGAAGGAGAACAAGCTAAAATAAGTATCCGAAATGCAAGAAAAGACACTAATGATGGATTAAAATCATTGAAAAATGATGGCGTATCAGAAGATGAAATAAAAACCGCAGAAGAAAAAGTTCAAAAGTTGACAGATGAATTTTCTAAAAAAGTGGACGATTTCATTATCCTCAAAGAAAAAGATATAATGACTGTATAATTACAGAAAGGTATACAGCCATTTAAAGAGCGTAGAGGAATTTATTTAATGTAATTAAATCCTCTACGCTCTTTAAATTCATGTCGAGACACGTTTTAATATTATCTATCAAAAGCTACTCCTAAAAAAGGGCGGAAACCAGAAATAACATTAGATTACTTTATTAACCACTTCAAGTAATTTTTCAGAAGTAAAAGGTTTAATAATATAATCAGAAGCCCCAAGACTTAACCCTTCATTAATTACTGATTGCTGCCCTACTGCACTAATCATTATTATTCTACAAGTCAGCCCTTCCTCTTTTATTACTTTCAAAATATCAAGACCAATCATATCAGGCAAAATATTATCTAGTGTTATTAATTCAGGAGTTAAGGAAAGTGCTAAATCTATTGCAATCTCACCATTTTCTGCTTCTCCAACTATTTCATGCCCCTCTTTTTCAAGTGCCTCTCGAATAAGTTTCCGCATATACATCGAGTCATCTACAATTAATACTTTTTTGCTCATAACCTTAATTATTTAATTTCTTTTTATAAATTCTTGTTTTATTATCGTATATATCAAAAATATCTGCGCCTGACTTAGGCATAGTATCATAATATCCTATCACTAAAAATCCACCTTCATTCAATACACTATTGAACATATTAAGCACATGCAGTTTTAGTGTTTCATCAAAATAGATCATTACATTTCTACAAAAAATAATATCAAATTTTTCGTTCATGGGATCCTGAGCTAAGTTATGTCTTTTAAAATTCACATGACTTTTCAACTCACTCTTCACATTTGCATTAAATTCTTCAAAATCAAAAAAATCTTCCATTTTTTTGTTTGGAAAAAATTCTAAAAATGGTTTCAAATAATTCTGCATAACTAACAATGAGTACTGACCTTCTTTTGCCTTTTTCAACACTCTACTACTAAGGTCAGTTGCTAGAGCCTTAGTTCTTGGCAGCCTATTTAACTCCTTTAAAATGATTGCCATCGTATATACTTCTTCTCCTGTAGAACATCCTGCGTGCCAAATTTTTAAAATTGGCGTATCCTTGAAATTTTCAGAAACAATACTCTTAATCTTCATCCAAGCATCTGGGTTTCTAAACAATTCCGTAAGATTCACCATTAAGTCATCAATGCTCTCTTTGAAAAATTCTTCATCCTTCAATATAATAGACCATAGTTCTAGAATATTTTTCAATTTTCTTTTCATCATCAACCTGAAAATTCCTCTTTTTAAAGATTTTATCTCATAGTTGGTGAAATCTAACCCATATCTTCTTTCAATAGCACTCATTAGTGCTTTTATTTCTTCATCGCCTATTACCTGCTTCATATCGTTCTAGCCATATTCTTTCATAACCATTTCTCTACAAATAACATAATAAAATAAATTTTAATCACCAAAAAATTAGTCGATTTTATATTTACAACATTATTTATTACAATCATATCACACCCGTTAATAATACTGTTTTTTTTACATAACTTCCATCACTTTACTTTTTTGACTTGACTTGAATAGTATTTCTGCTATAGCAACAGCATCTACTACAAGACAAACATTACCATTTCCTAGAATTGTAGTACCCGTCAAAATTTTTACATTATCTAATGGCTTTGCAATTGTTTTTTCTACAATTTCTTTCTGTTGCAACAATTTATCCACTACGATACCTATAAGTCGATTGCCATATGAAATAACAATTACGTCTAGCTTTTTGTTGTCATCTATTTCATGATAGGTGGTATGAAAAGCTCCTTCATTATGAATATCATCTAAATTTTTCATTGCTAACAAATCATGTAAAAAAATAACAGATATCGTTTTATCTAGATATTTAGCCATCAAACCACTATTAATTATTTTTATCTCATACTTATAGAGGGAAATCACAGCCTCTGTATATGAAAGTGCAAAGGCAAATTCTTGTTTGCCTAATAAAAATAAAAGTGCTCCTTTTACCGCCATTGATGATGGAAGTTTGAGTATAATCGTACTTCCTTTTCCTACTTCTGTCTCGACTGAAATTTGACCTCCTATGGACTCTGTTGCTTTCTTCACCACATCCATTCCTACTCCCCTTCCAGATACTTCTGTTATTTTTTCCGCATTAGAAAAGCCTGGTTCAAAAATATAGAGCAACACCTCATCTGAGGATAGGTATTTTGCCAACTCTTTCGTCAACATTCCTTTTTCAACGATTTTTTTACGTATAATCTCTGTGTCTATTCCATTTCCATCGTCAGTAATTTCAACAATTACATTGTCCTTTTCATTTCTAGCATTTAGCGTGATTACACCTTCTTCTGGTTTTCCTCTTTGTATTCTAGTCTGAGCATCTTCTATTCCATGGCTTACCGAATTTCGGACAAGGTGAACTAATGAATCACTCATTATTTTAAGAATATTTCTGTCTATCTCAACTTCAGTACCTTTCAAAACCAAATTCACCTGTTTTGATTCGATTGAAGCTACATCTCGAACAACACGATGGAACTTATTAAACAAAAATCCTATTTGTACTAGTCGAACATCCATTACACTATATTGAAGGTCGGACGTTATACGTTGCAAGCTAGTAAAATCGGAACTTGAACGACCACTAACTGCTATTAAGCGATCTCGTTCAATAATTAATTGCTCTACCTGATTCATTAGTGCATCGAGTTTTCGTATTGGAATTTGCACTATATCAGAAAATGCTACTTTTCGCTGCGTATCATCTTCTTCTATCTCTTCTTCTTCAATTTCTTCTTCGACCTCTATAACCTCATCTGTATTTTCTGTACTAGTCTCAATTATCTCAGGTTGTTCCTCTACACCTTCTGTTGTTTGCTTTACTTCATTTAGTTCTGCTTCAGGGGTAGTTTCTTGTTCTACTACAGGGATATTTTCTTCAGGTACTTGTTCTTTATTGTCGTTTACATCCGTTGAGTTCCCAGAAGGTTGATTTTTTTCACGTGCTTTTCTAAGGATTACATTAAGCTTAGTCAAAATTCCTTTATAACTCACTTTTTCTTCTGTGGTTAATGCATCAATAAGCGCCCCAAGCTTATCGTTCGCCTTAAACATATTGTCAAATAGTGACTTGTTTAATTTGATGTTTCCCTCTTTCACTTCACTAAAAACATCTTCCATTACATGCGACAATGAAGCAATGCCCTCATAGCCCATCCCCATAGCATTACCTTTTAAAGTATGTGTGATTCGAAAGATAGAATCGATCGATTCTGAATCATCATGATCTTTTTCGAGAGTAGTAAATAATTCATTCAATTGCTCATAATTCTGAAGTGCTTCGGAAAGAAACATTTCTTTATACTCTTCTTCTTTTGAACTCATTATTGTATCGTTTAAGTTTATTCTATCAAAAGCTACATTCATGTAGCTTGCTATTTTTAATATTATAAAGCGTTATATCAAGATATACAGCTTGTAATAAAACCTCCAATTTCATCAATTGGTACTACTTCATCAATGCAATTTCGTGCAATTGCTTCTCGTGGCATTCCAAACACCGCACAAGTCTCTTTACTTTGAGCTATCGTGTACCCCCCTTTTCTCTTAATATTAGTCATGCCATCTGCACCGTCTTTTCCCATTCCAGTAAGGATTGCTCCGATTGACCTCCCTCCATACGTTTCTGCTACCGAATTCATAAGTGCATCCACCGATGGATTATTGAACTCTTTATATACTTTAGAAGAAAAATCAACTATCACTTTACCTGTTTTTGGGTCTTTTTTTACTACCATATTATTATCGCCAGGAGAAATAATTATATATCCGGGTTCCACAGGCATATTTTTTCTTCCTACCTCAACCCTAAGTGGGGCTAATTTATTTAGCCGCATAGCAAAAGAAGGAACAAAATTAACGGGCATATGCTGAGCAATAAGAACTGGCACGGCTAAGTTTGCTGGCAATTTTTTTATTACCGCCTCTAATGCAGAAGGTCCTCCCGTAGAAGACCCTATCACTATCACGTCATAAGGTAAATCATTTGAAAAAACGTGTTCATGTAAATTACTACTTATAGGTTTGGGGACTTCAATTTTAACATTAGATTGAGCTGCTAGCCTTACTTTTCTAATTATTTCAGCATCAAGTGATCTTAACTTCGAATTATCCTTTACTGGCTTGTTCAAGTAATCAAAAGCTCCTAACTCCATCGATTTCATAATCGGATTTATGTTAGAATGCCCAATTGAGCTTAATATTACTATTGGCGTTGGGCATTCTTTCATAATCTGTTCTACAGCATAAAGCCCATCATACTCCGGCATTAGCATATCTAGAAGAACAACATCTGGACGAAATTTGATTGTTTTCTCTAGCGCATCCTTCCCATTCTCTGCTGTAGAGATTACTTCCATCCGTTTATCTGACTGCAGGATATCACGAATTAAAAGCCTCATGAATCCGGAATCATCAGCAATAAGTATTCTTATTTTTTCTTCTGTCATTCGTTTATTTCATATTACTACTAATAAAAAAATCATTTATTCATTAGTAGTTTGAATACCTCCAGTTTCCATCATACTTAGCACATTGATTAAAATAATCATCCGTTCATCTATTTTAACAATACCTTTTATAGCATTCTCGTCTAACGAGGAATGGCGAATAATATCAGAAGAACTATCAATTTCTGATCGTTTTATAGAATACGTATTCGGGACTTCTTTTACTAAAACCCCAATTTTAAATTCTTCACTTTCTACCACTAATGTATAATTCGATTTCTCAGTATCTAGATCAACATTATTTTCATCAGTTTCATCTTCGTCCACTTTTTTCTTAGGTTTTAAACCAAACCTAGCTTCAAGGTCAATGATTGATATCACCGTGCCTCTAATATTAGCTACCCCTTTTATATAAGCTGGTGTTTGAGGGATTTCAGAAATTCGAGGTGTAAGCACTACTTCTTTGATTTGATCGATAGATAGCGCATACTCTGACGCCCCTAATTTAAATACAATCAAAAGTATCTTTTCATCAGCTACATCACCAACATTCTTTTCGGACTTTTTTTGCACTTCATTTTGTGTTTCAAGTTCCATATTCTTTTAATTTTTATTTATGATCCTATTGACCTTATTTCCTCAAGTTAAACTTAGAAACACCATCTTGTATTTGTGTCGCTATTTCAGCTAGTCCTTTACTTGTCGAATTAAATTCATCCATACCGTTACTCAAGTCTTTTGAAGATGTCGCTATTTCTTCCGTTCCAGATGCCGTTTCTTCCGAAACAACTACGATTTGCTCAATATTCTTCACCGTATCGTCAATGTTCGTTTTCTGCACTTCAGCAGAAGACAATACCTCTACAGAAAGCTGTAGCGTTTGGTCTGTTGTAACGCTAATTTCATTAAATACTTTTTCGGCATCGCCAGAAGCTTCGTTACCTACTTTTACACTCGTATCCATTGTTGAAATTGCTTTTCCAGCTGAGGCAATATCTTTTCCAACTGCAGAGATTACTTTTTCGATATCTCCTGCTGATTTTCTAGAGTCTTCGGCTAATTTTCGAATTTCTTCTGCTACAACAGCAAATCCTCTCCCTGCATCTCCCGCTCTAGCGGCTTCAATAGCTGCATTTAGTGCTAATAGGTTGGTTTGTGCTGCGATATCAGTTATTACATTTAGTGTACGTGCTATTTCTTCAGACCGTTCTGTAAGTACTGAAATAGATTCTGAAGTAGTTGCAGCCGATTCTTTTATTTCATTCATGCTATCTACAACCTTTTTCACTGTATCTAATCCTTGAGAAACACTTCCTTGACTTGCTTCTGCCGCTTTATTAATCTCTTGAGATTTCTCAGCCACTTCATTAGAGGCATTTCTAACTCCTTCTAATAACTGAGAAGCTTGATCGATCTGTTCGGCTTGCTGTTGTACACCTTCTGCCATTTCACCTATAGCAGATGCTACTTCCTGAGTAGTCCCTTGCATTTGATCACTTTTTGTAAGCATTTGTTCGGAAGAGGCGCCTAACAAGTTAGAATTCTCTTCTATATTACTCATTAGTGAATTAATATTATCTAAGGCTGTATTTAATGCTTCTCCCATTTCTTGAACATATCCCGTAGCATTCGTGTCAAATGTTTCCGTCAAATCTCCTTGTGCTATTTTACCAATGATATCTTTAACACGTAAAACAGGAGCTTTAACATCCGAAATATTGGCCGCAATTTTTATTACTTTGTATACTTCTCCAGCTTCATTTCTTACGGGGGTATAAGAAGCTTGAAGCCAAACGGTTCTTCCATCTTTCGAAACCCTCTCCATCTCACCAGAAACCATCTCTCCATTTGCTAATCTTTTCCAGAAATCGACATACTCTTGAGAATTGGCGTAATTTTTTTCGCAGAAAATACGATGATGTTTCCCGACAACTTCACTTTCATTATTATAACCTGTAGCGTTTAAAAAATTAGCATTGGCAATAATTATCGTTCCATCAGGTTCAAATTCAATAGAAGCCCATCCCATATCAACAGCCGTTTGCACACTTTGCGCTTGTAATTTAGTGGCTCTTTCTTCTGTTATATCAATTGCAATTTTTACTATTTTTACTATTTTACCATTTAGGTCTTTTACTGGAGTATAGGATGCATTAAGCCATACATTGTTGCCATTTTTTCCTATCATTTTATATTCACCCGATTGTACTATTCCATTCCCTAAGTCCTCCCAGAATTGAACGTAATCAGAAGACTTTACATACTCTTTTTCACAAAACATTCCATGATGTTCACCTATTATTTCCTCCATAGAATTGTAACCTAATGCGGTTAAAAAATTATCATTAGCTTTCAATACTGTGCCATCTGGCGCAAATTCGATGGAAACCCAACCTACATCAATGGCTTGTTTTAATGCTTCACCATCATCTTTGGCTTCCATAAGATCGGTGATATCAAACCGAATCCCTATATAGGCTTCTGGTTTGCCATTTTCACCCAAAATAGGAGCAATGTAGGCATCCACCCAATAATGACTTCCGTCTTTACATCTGTTTTTAATATTTCCAACAAACATCTCTCCTTTACCGATAGTCGCCCATACTTCTTTAAACACCGCTTTGGGCATGTCCGGGTGGCGTACCATATTGTGGTTTGAACCAACACATTCTTCACGAGTGTATTGTGCTACTTCACAAAATTTATCATTTACATAAGTGATAAACCCTTTTTTATCTGTCATTGAAATAAGGCATGACTTATTCAATACCTCATTTTTCAAGTTCAGTTCTTTAATTTTAATTTGCGCTTCAATAGGAAGTTCATTAAAAACACTTTCATCTAAATCGTTGATCATCACCTCTGCGGTCATGTTTCCTCCTTTTGTCTCTTTTTGAGCTGGTTTAGTATTTTTTGATGCTACTGTCCCTTTCGTTTTTTCAGTTGATTTTAAATTATCTCCTAGTGCCATGTTTTTATTTGTTTTGGTTAATATCTTAATTTTTAAATTATTTCTAAAATTTCTTTAGCCGCAGCTAGGTAATCACGAGCACTATTCGAGTTAGGTGAATAATGAACTACACTAGCTCCAAAAGAAGGTGCTTCGGCTGCTTTAACATTGGTTCGTATTACATTTTCAAATACAGAAACATCAAAATTTCCTTTTACATGCTCCAATACTTCATTGGTTAATTTCTTCCTTTTATCAACCATTACGGCTAATACTCCTGCTATACTTAACTCTTCATTATACGCTGATTTTATTTCTCCTACGGTCTCCATTATCTGCGTAAGTCCTTGAATACTAAAAACATCTAACTGCATAGGGACAAGCACTTTATGTGCAGCAGTAAGCGCATTAATTGTAAGCCACGATAACGATGGGGGACAATCAATCAAGATGTAATCATATTCTCCCACAGCATCGGACAATGCTTCGGAAAGTATATAAGCTGTATTTTCACTATCAAGCTGCATTAATTCTAATTTTGCCAAATTAGTAGTAGCGGGCAACACATCCATATTCTCTCGTTCAATGATGGAGTCAGAAAGTAAAGCTTCATGTTTTAAAACATCATCTATCCCATTTTCAAACTCATTAATACCAAGCGAATACGTTAAATTACCTTGAGGATCAAGGTCAATTAAGAGTACACGATGCCCATTAGAAGCAAAAGCACTACCTAAATTCACGGTTGTAGTGGTTTTCCCTGTGCCTCCTTTTTGATTTACTATGGCTACTACTTTCAAACTCATTTTAATATGTCATTAACCCAAATAAATATATGCTTTTTTGAGAAATATTACTATTCAAATAAATGATTTTATTAAGTATAAGTTTCATCATGATATGAAATAATGAATACGAAAGAAAAAGCAACTAACAATATAGTAAAAATATCTTTCTTTTTTACTTAATCTAAATAATAATAGGTGTTCGTAT
>JAOULS010000157.1 GCA_029881895.1 Cyclobacteriaceae bacterium
CAATTCACCTACTTTCATGGATGTTTCATAGTGCTCTTTTTCATAACCAAAAGATCCGGCCATGCCACAACACCCTGAAGGGATTAATTGTACTTCATAATTTTTAGGTAAGGACAACATTTTTTTAGTAGGAACTTGCGAAGAAATCGCTTTCTGATGACAATGCCCATGGAGCTTAATAAGTTGCTTCTCTTCAGAAAATTGTGACGATACAATTCTCCCCTCCTCCATTTCAGTTGCGAGAAATTCCTCAATAGTAAACACATTTTTAGCCAACGCTATGGCTTTAGTCTTCATCTCATCTCTTGTAAGGTCAATGTATTCATCACGAAAAGTGAGAATAGCCGATGGTTCAACCCCTATTAATGGGCATTCCTTACTCACTACATTATGTAACAACTCAATATTGGTTTCAGCAATGGTCTTTGCTTTATCAAGC
Source organism: Cyclobacteriaceae bacterium (assembly GCA_029881895.1). GTDB lineage: Bacteria > Bacteroidota > Bacteroidia > Cytophagales > Cyclobacteriaceae > JAOUKH01. The sequence goes on from JAOULS010000157.1 coordinate 440, forward strand.
ATTCCCTTAGACAAGTGTGTTCTTCCACTTTCTATGTGTTTTGGGATGACCACCTCATAGCCAAGTTTTGTTAATAAATGAATGGCTGATTTTCCTACGCCCACATCATTATAATTCGTGAATTCATCACAAAATAAATATACTTTTCGAGTTAAATTTTCATTCGACTCATTTTGATTTGTTTCTTTTTGAAACCATTTGTGCAAGGTGGTTTCAGATAATCTCGGCATACTACGTTTTACAGCTACTCCAGAAAGCTGTTTGAATAAACGAGTATTGGCAGCCCAATTATACAAGCTAGGTACTATAGAAGCCAACTGGTTCAGTTTAGTAAAATGTACAAACATTTGAGTACGCAACGGAATTCTATGGCTTTTGTAGTACTGATAAGTAGCTTCCGCCTTCAGTTTGGCAACATCTACATTGCTTGGGCATTCTGATTTACACCCCTTGCACGACAAGCACAAATCCATTACTCCTTTTATTTCATCACTTTCGAAAGGATTGATTTCGGTAGAATGAGTAAGTACTTCCCTTAATATATTTGCTCTGGCTCTGGTAGTGTCCCTTTCATTTCGAGTGGCCATGTAGGACGGGCACATGGTGCCTCCTGATAACTCGGTCTTTCGGCAATCTCCTGAGCCATTACATAATTCTGCTGATCGAATAAATCCTTGGTTATCAGTAAAATCAAGAATGGTGTCGAGCGAAGGAGTAGTTTGCCCAGGGCGATAGCGCAAACTCTTATTCATAGAGGGAGAGTCCACGATTTTACCTGGATTAAAAATAGTGTCAGGATCCCAAGTTTTTTTTACTCGTTTTAGCAGTTCGAAATTTTTCTCCCCAATCATTCTTGGAATATACTCTCCTCTCAACCGTCCATCTCCATGTTCACCACTAAGTGACCCTTTGTATTTTTTTACTAGTACTGCAATTTCATCCGCTATTATTCTAAATAATTGATTTCCCTCTTCTGTTTTTAAATTGATGATAGGTCGTAAGTGTAATTCTCCAGACCCAGCATGTGCATAATGCACACAATACAAGCCGTGTGTTTTTAATATTTCATTGAACTCCTGAATATATGCGGGTAAATCTTTTACATCTACTGCTGTATCTTCAATAACAGGTACGGGCTTCGCATCACCTGGGATATTAGAAAGTAGACCCAATCCTGCTTTTCGGAGGGTCCATACTTTAGACACGTCATTTCCAGTAACGACAGGATAGTGATAGCCATATCCTTTGTTTTTTAAGGATTCAATAAGTTTTGTTACGGCTTGTTGGAGCTTTTCTTCTGTGTTTTTTCTAAGTTCGACAACTAAAATAGCTTTTGGATCTCCTTTTATGAAAAATCTATTTTTACTTTGTTGAATGTTTCCTTTGGTACGCTCAAGGATGTAATGATCCATCAATTCACTAGCGGTGGGGTTATGTTCCAACGCCACTAAGTTGGCCAATAATGATTCATGAATGGACTCAAAATGAATGCATATAAGTCCGATTTCTGAAGGAGGAAGTTCATTTAAAGAAAGCTTCACCTCTGTAGTAAAAGCGAGGGTACCTTCCGAACCAGCTAATAATTTACAAAAATTAAAATCTTCTTTTTCATTAATAAAAGGGGAAGATTCTTTCAATAAATCTACGGCATAACCAGTATTTCTTCTTTTAATAGATGTTTTAGGGAATTCTTTATCAATTTCCTCCCTTATCGCTTTATTACTAAGTTCCTGTTTTATGTGTTGGTACACTTCTCCTTCACGACCTCCTAATTTGCATTTTTCTTCAAATTCATTGTTGGATAATGACTTAAACTCGACTTCCTTACCATCGCTTAACACTCCTTTTAGCTCTAATAAATGTTCGCGTGTGCTTCCATACACAATAGAATTCGCTCCACATGAATTGTTTCCAATCATTCCACCAATCATGGCTCGATTTGCCGTTGATGTTTCAGGACCAAAAAATAAGCCGAATTTCTTCAAATGTCTATTAAGGTCATCTCGAATCACTCCTGGCTGTACTCTTACCCATTTTTCTTCTTTGTTTACTTCTATTATTTCAGTAAAATGAGGAGATACGTCCACTACAATGCCATTCCCAACTACTTGTCCTGCTAACGATGTTCCAGCGGTTCTTGGAATTAGGGATGTTTTATTTTCCTTCGCAAATGAAATTAGTTTTTGGATATCATCTATTGACAAAGGCATGGCTACTGCTAAGGGCATTTCACGGTATGCTGATGCGTCAGTAGCATAAAGTTTTCTCATCGTATTATCCCAATACAATTTGCCTTCAAAATGTTTCTCTAATTTTTCAAATGCTTTCTTCATTTTTCTTATTACATTATGCTCTTATACTAAAAGCATGACAAATATATTAGCATATAAATTGAAGTCTATCATGTTGAAAAGAAAAACTCTCTTTTTTTCCTATTTACTGCTTATTTTTCTGTTTTCAAGTTGTGGAGCAGCTAAAAAAGCTCGAATTCGAGAATCAAAAATCAATACGGTGATTCAAAGTGCCAGAAGTTATACAGGCGTTCCTTACAAGTGGGGAGGTACTACTCGTAGTGGTATGGATTGTTCGGGTTTACTTTTAAACGCATATAAAGCTATACATGTACAAATACCACGTACGTCAGCAGAACAAAGCGAGTATGGGAAAAAAATTAAGGAAAAAGAAGTGCAACCTGGCGACTGGGTTTTTTTCGCTACTGGGAAGAAAAAAAGAAAAATTACTCATGTGGGGATGATTACCTTTGTAAAAGGAGACAACGTGAAGTTTATACATGCTTCCTCTAGTTTGGGAGTAGTGGAAAGTAATTTGAAAAGTGATTATTACCAAAAAAGATTAAGAATGGTGAGAAGGCCATTTTAATGTACAAAAACAAAGGAAAAACAGGTTACAAAATAATTAAGGTTTAAAAGTATTTGGCTGATCAAAATAGAAATAAAACACACAACCATTGTCTTTATTAGATTCTATCCATACGTCACCATCATAGAGGTCTGTAATTTTTTTCACGATAGACAATCCAATTCCAGTACTTTCAATAGTATCTTTAGCTGCGATAGTTTGAAAAAGTTTAAATATTTTTTTGTGCTGTTCCTGATTTATTCCAATTCCATTGTCTTTTATATAAAACACTTTTTGCCTTCCACTATTACACCCAATATTAAGTACACCTTGTGGTTTGTCATTATATTTTATAGCGTTTGAAATAAGGTTTTGAAAAACTTGAATAGCATGGATTCTAACAATATTTATTGTTGGTAAATCAGTATCAATTTTTATAGTAATATTTTTTGGTATTTCTTGCATTTGAATCACCTCTTCTACTATTGTTTTTGTGTCTACTGCTTCACTATCTCTATCAATTCTACCAATTTTCGCATATTCATATAGACCTTCTATATAGCCATACAAACGTTTAATACGACCAGTAATCATTTTAAGATTTCCTAGGGACTCCTCATTCAAATTATTTTTATTGTCAGCGTATACCCATTCAGAAAGTTGAGCGATTCCTCGTAATGGTGATTTTATATCATGAGACATGATGTACGCAAATTCTTTCAGTTCAGTATTCTTTCTTTTAAGGTCGGTTACTAATTGTTTTTGTTTCAATTCTATCTTTAACCTTTCAGTAATGTCTCTAGCTATTACAACAACTCCATGCGAATCATGCATTCTAGAAATCGAAATATCAACAGGAATGGTCCGTCCATTTTTAGTTTTCAGTTGTAGTGATTCGTTTTGTGAGCTGAACAAAAAATATTCTTGAAGCTCTCCATTGTCATCATTTGCAAACAGTATTTCTCGAATAGGAGTATCAATTATTTCATCAACGGCATATTCTAATGCACTAAAAGCGGACATATTAGCAGATTTTATATTTTCTTCAATGTCGACTACTAGAACAATGTCTTTCATACTATTGAATGTATCGTTTAGAAACTCTTTAGATACCGTAGAGTCTTTTAGCTCTTCCTTTAACATATTAAGCGCAACAGCTAATCCATCAAATTCATCATCATTATTAGACATTTCAATTCCCTTATTAAAATCTAACTGGGCAAGTGACATAGCTGAGTTAACCAAATTTTCCATTCGATATTCAAAATATTCTCGATTGATAGTTGATGAATTTTGCTCACTAGCTGTAGTGGTTTTGTAAAAACGATTAATTAAGTTAAATAACAATTTTTTATTCTCATCTGGGATATTTTTTTTATCAGGATCAAATGATTCCTCGATTACTTGTGTTAGTACTTTGTCGATGTCCTTTAGGCTATATTTTTTTTCAGAATTCATGTTAATATTAACTTGTTATTTATTCACTTCTAGTTATTCTTTTTCAATAACAATGGTGGTTTCCATCACTTCTTGAGCAAAATTATCTACTGCTTGTACATAGGCTACTTTCGGAAATAATTTCGCACCTACTTTCTTTTTTTCTACAGATGCCGATAGCCCCCAATTAATCTTATGACATCCTAAAGCGTTTGCTCTTTTTAGTACTTGGTAAAGTATTTGACGATATACGCCAAATTCATAAACATAGTCATAGTTCAGCCCAACGATAGTAGGGCCGTATACGCCTTGAAAGTTCTTATGACAAAACCCTACCGCAACAGGTTTTTGATGGTGTGTGTATTCGTTTTTGATATGTAAAACGATAAATTCCCAATCTTGGGTTTTATTCATTTCCTCAAACAACTTGTAGGGCATGTGAAACGTATTGAGCCCGAAATTTTTGTTTTTTACATTTTTAAATAGTTCGGAGGCATAAATAAGTTCATCATCTGACAACTTTTCTTTTACTTGAACATCAAAAAAGTGTTCGAAATTTTTGATTTCATACTTAAAATTTCTCCGATTCTTTTTTGATAAAACATTCATAAAATCTTCTTCTGTTTGCCAAGAAATGTTCTCGGACACACATGATACGGGCATATCTATCTTTACAAAACTTTGTGCTAACATGAATCCATTCATTTCATCATCATAAGCATCTAAGTCTCGAATAATTATATTACTAGCATTATTCTTTTCTTGTTCCAGGTATAATTGGTTAAACAGTTCTTGTAGTGCATGTTTCCAAGCATTGTTCCCTTTATTTAGGAATAAATGATCGCCTTCAGTAAGTAAACTCCCCATTATTATTGCTTTACTCGTAAAGTAATAGGGGTCTTCTTTTCTCTTTTCTTCCATTGCTACTGAAATGGAGGCTCTTGAAAACATATCTTCTTTGTAAATAGCTACTACAAAAAATGTTAAAAGAATAAGGTCTCCATTCTCATCCCTGATTTCATAATACCTAAAATCCCAATTATCTTCTTTTCTCTCGTTTCCAGAAAAGACGTTTTCTAGCATCAAAAGTCCATCCCAGTCAAACATACCTCGATGACCCAAATGCTCATTCCATAGCTCCTTGTCTATTTTTTCTATCGAGGAATTTATTTTAGTTTGTAGTTCCCCATGTACTACTTGTGGTGAATTGTTTTTTGTTACATTTAATTTAAAAGCTTTTGCAATATTCTCTTTAGTTTGTCCAATCTCCTGAAGTGATTCATGAAATTTTTCGTTAAGCGTGTCTACCATAATTTTTATATCCTCCATCGTATTATGTTTTGAGACAGTAATGCGAGCGCCTATGTTTTTTGCAGGTACAGCAGGGTAAGGAGCGAGATTAACATATACACCACTTTTTATCAAGCGATCGATGAGGTCGTTACCCATAGCCATTGTTCCAGCACCTATAAAAAATATAGGACTTGAATTATCAGCGATTAATGGCAAATCAGTTTGTTTAATTAAGTAATTACAGTAGGCTATTTTCTCTTTTAAATCATGTTGATAATCGTAAATCTCATCACTTAAATGAAATTGAGCCGAAGCAATAGCAGCGCCTAAAACTGGGGGTTCCATTTGTACAGAAAAAGATAAAGGACCCCCAAAAATGCTCACTTTATCTCGCCATTCTTTGTTTGGAAATACGGTAATACCTCCACACGCCCCAAACCCTTTTCCCATGGTAGTAGTTAAAATCATTTTTTCATGCAGCTTTTCCATTTGCGACATTACATAGCCTGTGCCATGTTTGCCTGCCCAACTCATACCATGTGCATCATCAACATAAAGATGTAGTTGGTCGTATTTTTCTGCTAAACGAATCATGTCGTTTATAGGTGCAAAATCTCCGTACATGGAGTAAACGCCATCGGCTAGGTACCAAATTCGATCATAATTATTTCTTAGTTTTTTAACTTTTTCCTCCAGCATGTCCATGTTGCTATGCCGTATCATTTCTACGGTTACCCCTTGGCTCTTCATTTTCTTTGCCACTTCCTGAACACTTGAGTGAACTTGATGATCTAAAATAATTAAATCATTGGGTCGTATTATCGTTGGAATAACGGCTAAATGAGACAGTGTGCAATTTTTTGAAATAACGATGGGAGCATCGTACATGGTTTCGAGAAGACTCTCCAATTCACTATAAAGGGGATTAGAGACATAGGTTTTTGACATTGGAAATTGAACACCAAATTTCTCTATCGCGTTTATTGCTCCTTTTTTTAGTGCTGGATGTTGCTCTAACCCTAAATATCCACACGTACCAAAATGCAACGCTTTTGTTCCATTTATGGTTAATGACCTTCCGTCAAGATGAGTGTCTTCAGCTTGTAA
>JAOULS010000158.1 GCA_029881895.1 Cyclobacteriaceae bacterium
AATTTGGCAGAATGGTGGCTTGGAAAGGACAAGACGTGTCAAGTGTACCACTGCTTGACGCCATAAAAGATTATAATACCGTAAATCCAGAATCATTTACAGTAAAAGCTGCTAAAGGCATAGGCATCTCTTTTGGAGATTAATAAGGCTAAATACTAATATTGTTGAGTATTTCGGACACTTCTTCTGCTCGGTCTACTACCATAAAATGGCCACCGCCTTTTATGGTATAGTCTTTTTCAGCATTATGGATTGGAATCATTAAATCGTTATCTCCATGAATTTTGATTATTCCTTCAGTTCTATCTTTCCTATTCCAATTTCCCATCTGACGTATAGCCCATTGCACGAAATCTGTGTCGGAATCTTTGATAATGGTGTCTAGTAATTGCTTGTGCGATGCTGTTTTGATGGCAAACCCTTTGTAAATAAAATGATTAGGCTGATTCAGTTTTCTTTTCGGAATTAATCGAGTTAAACCAAGCCTACTCGTAACTCGAAAAAATGGGTGCAGTTCTTTTCTGCAACTGGCACTTGATATCAGAATAACGCTATCGTTATTGATGATATGATGTATTTCCACAGCCATTAATCCTCCAAATGATAGCCCTACAAGCACATCCGATGACGCTATTTGGTACCGATCTATAATGCGTTTTGCATACTGGCTAAAGGATTCCTGTTTTATTGGAACAAGCCATTCAATATGTACAATTTCATTTTTAAAATGAAGCGTTAATGCATCAAAAGCTCTTTTGTCAGCACCTAACCCACTTAGAAAGAATAATTTTGGCTTCATTGCTGAAAGGTAAAAATAAAAAAGAGGTGATACATAGTATCACCTCTTTTTCTTCGAACATAAATTCCGAATTTATGCGGCTTTCTTAAGGGTGTTAAGTTTCACCGATTTACTTTTTTTAATATTAATCACTCCTAAACCATTAAGCAGCTTAATCATGAAATAGGTAGGATCTAGCTCATGCCATTTTACACCAAAATTAGGACTGTTGCCATTAGCGTGATGGTTGTTGTGATAACTTTCACCCATCATAAGAAAATCAAGAGGTAAGAAATTACGAGAAGTATCGCCTACTTCAAAATTTCTATATCCATATTTATGTGCAAACCAATTAATAATGGCGCCATGAATGGGCGAAAATAATAATTGAACAGGTAGTAAAAGCCAAATCCACCATACCGTAGCAAACTGATAATAAAAGGCTACGTATAATGCACCCCATGTAAGTCTTGAATACCACGAGCGTGCAAACTTATCAAACGGTTGCCAATCAGGTACGCCATCTGTAAAACGGGCTTCAACGTCCATTACTTTGTTTGTGATGTCTGAATAAATTGTTTTAGTTTTCCACATCATTTTCCAGATAGATTCATCGTACTTAGGAGAATGAGGGTCTTGAGGTGTGTCGGCAAAAGCATGATGCATGCGATGCATTACTCCATACCCATATGGACTTAAGTAGTTAGGTCCTTGAAAAAACCATGTAAGAAAATAAAAAACTTTTTCGGTTCGTTTACTCATTGTAAATGCTTTGTGAGCTGAGTAGCGGTGTAGAAAAAAGGTTTGAAAAAAAAGAGATAAATACCAAGTGGCTATAAAAAAGATAAAAATGGCTGTCATTGTACGTTAGATTTCTAGTTATAAATTAAGGCATTAAATGCGCTACTATTTATAAGACAACTAAGTTTTTGTTTTGTGACAAAAAATGAAATAAAAATTTAGCGCTAGACTAAATCTTTTTTAAGATGTTGAACAAATTGTTCGACATGACCCTTGTTACAGGCCGATCTGAAGCTTTCAAGAAAGGGAATAGGCTTAGTTGCAATAGATTTTATTTTTTTATTTTCTTGATTTAGTTTGTCTTTTGCTCTTGAGAAAAGTTGCCTCAAGTTGTCTTTCTTCTTATCAAAAATTTCTTGCAAGTGATCGTATTCTAAATCAAAAAACTCACGGAGAATATAAATAGATTTCTCCATAGGTTCCAATTTTTTATGCATTACTGATAGTGCTGCAGCAATTTCATTTTCGAAGTCAAATTTGGCAAAATCAGATTCACGATATTTTTCCATTATCTGTGAGTGATTAATAGTATCCAAAAATTCATTTTTCTTTCGCTTTATTGAATTCAAATGATTGATACTGTTATTGGTTACCGATTTTATTAAGTATGACTTGGTGTTATCTATTCTTTTTTGATCTGTCGAAAGCCATTTCAAAAAAGTATCTTGCACAATGTCTTCTGCATCAGCTATTGATCCCACTATCCGAAGTGCGATTGATTGTAAAACAGGTTGGTAGAGAGATATGGCTTGTGCTTGATTCATTATTAAGTGCAAATATAAGGAAATATTCACCCTTATTAGGTTTTTGACTTCAACATGTATGAAAAAAGTATTAATTTAAACGAAAAAATAAGATATGATATCAATAATTAGTTTAGCAATAGCGGGATTAATCGTTATTTACCTTATTTCAGCATTCAACTCGCTTGTAAAGCTGAAAAACATGACTGAAGAAGGGTGGAGTGGCATAGATGTACAACTAAAAAAACGATACAACCTGATTCCAAATTTGGTAAGTACAATTAAGGGCTACGCTACACATGAAAAGGAAGTATTTGAAAATGTAGCTGCTATGCGTAGCACAGGTATTAATGCTCAGACGGTTAAGGAACAAGGACAAGCAGAAAACATGATCACACAGGCACTAGGAAGGTTGTTTGCTGTAGCAGAAAATTATCCAGATTTGAAGGCAAGCGATAATTTTGCGGATTTGCAAAACCAACTTACCGAAATTGAAAGAGACATTGAATTAGCAAGACGCTATTACAATGGAACGGTGCGTGAGAATAATATAAAAGTGGAATCGTTTCCAAGTAATATTGTGGCAAGTATGTTTAATTTCAAAAAATTCGATTTCTTTGAATTGGACGACAATGCACCACGTACAGCTCCTAAAGTTGATTTTACTTAATTATGAAAAAAATATCATTCGTTTTTATATTAATATTCATTAATTTTTTCACTACTGCACAAGAACGCATATTAAAATTCCACGCTGAAATTACGGTAAACATTAATCGATCAATTGATGTAGTTGAAACTATAAAAGTAATTGCTGAAGGGAATAAAATTCAACGCGGTATATTTAGAGATATTCCAATTGTACTTGTTAATGAAAATGGAACGAAGCAATTTTTTGATTTAGAAGTGAAAAGTGTTCTAAAAAATGGCATTTCTGAACCTTTTTCTGAAATAGACATACCAAATGGAAATAGAATAAGAATTGGAGATGCTGATGTTTTTTTAGCGAGTGGAGAACATGAATATACCATTGCGTATTCCATGAGTGATCAGGTACGATTTTTTGATGAGTATGATGAATTGTACTGGAATGTTACTGGAAATTTTTGGCAGTTCGATATTGAAAAAGCAAGTGTGAAAGTAATCTTGCCTGAAGGAGCGAAAATTTCTCAGTACATTGGCTACACAGGAGTACAGGGAGATACAATAAATGATTATGAAGCAGACAAATTAAGCGAAAACACCCTACTTATAAAGACAACCAATATTTTACCATCATACCATGGTTTGACTGTAGGAGTTGGCTGGCAAAAGGGAGTGATACCGCCACCAACAGCCGATGAACTTCGAGCAGAAGAAATGAAAAAATACAGGGGTGCAATATATGGTGCAGTGGGTACGGTTATTATATTTATTTACTTGCTGTGGGCATGGTTCAAAGTTGGCGTAGACCCAATAGGAGGAACGATTATCCCACGTTTTGATCCACCAAAAGGATATTCACCAGCGGCTTGTCGTTTTGTAATGTGTATGGGGTTTGATAATAAATCCTTTGCGTCTTCATTAGTAAGTATGGCGGTGAAAGGTTTTTTGCAAATTGAAAAGACAGGAGAAAAATACAAATTAATAAAAATTTCAAAAGACGAAAAGTTGTTGTCAAAAGGAGAGAAGAGTATAATAAACAAGCTTTTTGCAGGTGGAGAAATGGCGATAAAACTAGATCAGAGAAATCACAGTAGAATAAGTAAATCTATCTCCGCTCTTGAAAAAATATTGAACCAAGATTTTAAAAAATTATATTTTAATAAAAATTATAAATGGATGCTTCCTGCTGTACTTATTGGAATAGTGTCTGCCATTATGATGCTTGTTTCAGTAGCCTACGATGATGAAATAATGGAGCCATTATTTTATGGTATGGTTGGCGTTATTTTTGTCGTTGCATTTACCAGCATTGGAATAAGTAAAGCAGCTCAAGTGAAAGGATGGAGAGTACTGAAAATAGCACTTCCTTTACTACTACTTATCCTTGGGGTAATAATTGTTAATAATCAATTAGAAGTGGTTGTTTTTGATACACTATGGGTACTTGTGCCTTATATCGTTGTGTTTTTAAGTATGATCTCAATGATCGCTTTATTTTTCTACCTTATTAAAGCGCCTACTATTATGGGGAGAAGAGTGATGGATGAAATAGAAGGGCTAAAATTATTTATGGAAGTGGCTGAAAAGGATAGATTAAATATGCTCAACCAACCTGATAAAACGCCACAACTTTTCGAAAAATTACTCCCCTATGCAATCGCATTAGGTGTTGAAAATGAATGGGGAAAACAATTTGAAAGTCTTATAGCCAAAGCAATAGAAAATAATGAGTATCACCCAACATGGTATGTTGGTGATATGTATATGTTTGATCATGTGGATAGGTTGTCTAATAATTTAGGAAGTTCATTTTCATCTTCCATTAGCTCGGCAAGTATTTCGCCACAAAGCGCAAGTAGTTCAGGTAGCTTTAGTGGTGGTGGAGGTTTCTCTGGCGGAGGAGGCGGAGGGGGCGGAGGCGGTGGTTGGTAATCATCCCTTTTTTAGATTGTGTAGAAGATATGGTAGATCAGGTTATCTGATTTTGTAGAAAAGCATTAAATTTTCACAAAAAACACTACTGTTACTCTTGTTCCTAATATTCTTTGTATAATTTACGACACTAAAAAATATTATTTTGTTTTATGCGTTTTTTGCCTTTTAGTTCTCTGTTTTTTATCACTTTAGCTCAATCCCTAATACCTTGTGAAGTGGATGCTCAAAATTTTGAGCCTTATTCGCAGTCAGTTCCCAATGAGTCAATTACTATAAAACTCATACCAGTTTTAGGAGGCGAATTTAAGATGGGGAGTTTTGCCGAGGACCAGTTGGCTCAGGCAGATGAGCAGCCCAAACATACAGTAAGTGTTGATGATTTTTGGATAGGGGCTTATGAAATCACTTGGGAGCAGTTTGATACTTTTATATTTCAGGAATTAGAGGCAATTAATTCGATTGACAAAAATAAATTGGCAGCTTTAGGAATTGATGGTATTACCAGTGCTTCCACACCTTATGTGGATATGAGTTTTGGAATGGGGAAAGATGATTACCCTGCTATAAATATGACTCAATATGGCGCAACTATGTTTTGTAAATGGCTTTCGGCTAAAACGGGAGTGTTCTATAGGTTACCCACAGAAGCTGAATGGGAATATGCTTGTAAAAAAGGTGCTTTATCAGATGAAATACCACTTGATGAACAAGCTTGGTTTAAGAAAAATGCAGATTTTCAATACGAAGAAGTTGGAACAAAACGTCCCAATAGTCTTGGTATTTATGATCTACTTGGAAATGTGTCGGAGTGGGTGTTAGACCAATACGACACTACTTTTTATGCTAATTCACCCATAGACAACCCCTTGAATACACCTGAAACACTATATCCGAGGGTAGTTCGTGGTGGTTCATGGAAAGATAGGTCTGAGCAATTGCGGTGTGCAGCACGACAACCTTCAAAGAGTAGATGGAAACGTAGGGATCCACAGATTCCTAAAAGTCAATGGTGGCTCACCAATGCTCCATTTGTAGGTTTTAGAATAGTTCGACCTAAGGTAGCACCTGCATTAACAGAAATAGAAAATTATTGGCTCGAACCAATGGATGATTATTAATATTATATAAACCTAACCGATATGAATGATAACAAAAAAGATTTGACACGTAGAAACTTCGTGAAAGGTTCTGCAATGGTAGCAGGAGGAGTATTGTTTACCCCTTCCGTATTTTCAGCTCCATTAGTAATGAAAGATAAGCAACAACTTAAGCTTGCGGTTATTGGTTGTGGAGGAAGAGGAACAGGGGCTGTTAGTCAGGCACTTCGTGCTGATAAAAATGTAACCTTGGTGGCGATGGCCGATGCTTTTCAGGATCGACTGGACGGTTGTTATTCTAGTTTATCGAAAATGTTTGATGACAAACAACTAGCGGTAAAGGACAAAAACAAATTTGTAGGCTTCGGTTCATACAAGAAAGCAATAGATGAAGCTGATGTAGTTATTTTAACTACGCCTCCAGGTTTCAGACCTAAGCATTTTGAGTATGCGGTAGCTCAGGGTAAGCATGTGTTTATAGAAAAACCTTTAGCGACCAATCCTGCTGGCATTCGTAAGGTAATGGAAGCTGCAAAAGTGGCAAAAGAGAAGAAGTTAAATGTAGTAGTGGGCTTGCAAAGGCATTACCAACGTAATTATCGAGAGGTTGTGAAAAGAGTGCATGGAGGAGAAATCGGTAAAATTGTCTCTGGTCAGGTGTATTGGAATAGTGCAGGAGTATGGGTGAAACCACGTAAGTCTGGTCAAACAGAAATGGAATATCAAATGCGTAATTGGTACTATTTCAATTGGCTTTGTGGAGATCATATTTTAGAACAACATATTCATAATATTGATGTGGCGAATTGGTTTATTGGAGAATACCCAATTAAGGCACAAGGTATGGGTGGTCGTGAGGTGAGAACAGGTAAGGATTATGGTGAAATTTTTGACCACCATTTTGTTGAATTTGAATATCCTGGAGGAGCAATAATATCCAGTCAGTGTAGACACCAAAAAGGATGTATGAGTCGAGTTTCTGAGACCTTTCAAGGTACTAATGGCACAGTGTATACCGATAGCAGTAATGTAGGAAAGATGAAAGACTATACAGGAAAATCTATTTATACGCATGATGGAGAAGAGGATAAAAATCCTTATCAGGTAG
>JAOULS010000159.1 GCA_029881895.1 Cyclobacteriaceae bacterium
AATTGACCTACCTTTTCAATGTTTTTTGTTTTGAGAGCATTACACACTTCGTGTACACGTTCGTTTTCCTCAATGATATATTTACATCGATCAACAATTTTTTGATCCATTTCGTCTTGAACTTGAAATAATTCTGCTAAGGAGACATCTCGTAAAGAGGTAGCCGTTTTATTTACACTTTTGATAGCATCAAGCCCTTTTTCACATTGATTTCTACGAATATTATATTCTGAATCGGCCAGATTATGTTTCACTTGGGTGTCAAATAATACTAATTGATAGTCAGCAAAATTTGCAGGAAAGTAGGTGTATTCCAATGTTCTACAATCCAGCTGCATGACATGTCCTTCCTTTCCTAAAATACTAGCAAATTGATCCATAATGCCACATTTTACACCAGCAAATTTGTGTTCGGCTTTTTGACCAATCAAAGCTATTTCCACTCGCGATAACCCTAAATCGAACAATTGGTTTAATGCGTACCCGAAACCACATTCTATGGCTGCGGACGAGGATAAGCCTGAACCAATAGGGATGTCGCTAGAAAACAGTAGGTTAAATCCCTTTACGACATGATTTTTGCTTTTTAACTCATCAATCACTCCTAAGAAATAATTTACCCAGTGTAAGGCAACAGGTTTCAACGCTTCATCAAGAGAAAAGGAATATTCCTCATCAAGGTCATTTGCAATAATGCTACATTGACTCGTTCCACTCGGTTGAATAATAAATTTTACTGATTTGTCGATTGCAGCTGGAAGTACAAACCCCTCATTATAATCGGTATGCTCACCAATTAAATTTATTCTTCCTGGGGCTTCTACTAGTAATGATTCTTCACCAAATTGTTGTTGAAAAAGATTTTTAAGTTCGTTTAATGTAGTATACATGGAGCGTTAAAATGCTAATTTTGGTTTATAACAGCTGTTAATACGAATATATTATGAGCTAATTTTCTTCTCATGAGAAAAACACGCAATGATTACATACTAATGTATCAATAAAGTGATTGATCCAAAAATTTAAATACGGGAAGTGCTTCATTGTTATTTTTTTCATCAAAAAAAGTAGCATTTTCCCAATGAGAACCTTGCCCCCATAGTGTGCTGCACCCAGTGCTAATCCAAGTGGGCTCCCAGTAGATTACTCCCTCTCCTCCTCCATCTATTAATGCAGTAGTTAAGTCCATCATATACTCTCTTTGTCCTTGTGGCGTAGCAGGATACCCAGAAATGAGAGCGTCTTGCCCTAAAATAATATTAGCATTGTCTACATTATTCAAGCTATGGGGGTAAGCAGTTTCCACAATCATCACCCTTTTGTTATAGGTGGTTTTTAATAAATTTATAGCAAGTCCTAATCTGGTAATGCTAAAATCGGACCATTTTGGGTAGTAGGATAAGCCAATCCAGTCATAATCGGTTATTCCATTGTCGGTTGCTTCTCTGAACCACCAAAACGCATTTTCTGGTTGTGCTATATGGAGCATGCTTTGAATTGGCGTAGCGGTTTTGGATGATATGTCTCGTACGGCTTGCAGACCTTGTTTTATGAGAAAACTATTTCTGCTCCAGTTGATGCTGCCCGAAGCAGGAGCATTAGCTAAAATTTCAGAATTTATTTCATTGCCTACCTGTACAATCGCTGGAAGTAAATTTTCAGTATTTAGTAGTTCTAATGTTTTGTAGGTGTAGTTATATATTGAATCTCCTAAAATGCTCAAATCTGTTATTGATGCCCACGCCTGTGGAATTATTTGCTTGCCAGGGTCAGCCCAAGTGTCAGAGTAGTGAAAATCTAGCAGAACACTCATGTTGTTTGACTTGGCTTCTTGTATCGTTTTTTTTACATCTTCAAAATTGGAATAGTTCGTCCAACTGGGAGAATGCCAAAGACGTACGCGTACAATATTTGCTCCGCTATCGGCAAACAGTTTGTAGGGGTTCACTATATTTCCATTACTAAGGTATGTTCCCCCACAATCTAACATCTCATTTGTATAGGAGAGGTCTGCCCCTAAAAAATACAGACCTTCTTGTGTAACTTTACCTGAAACTATGTTAGACTCTTTTTCGCATTGTAAAAAGATCGAAATAGTCAGAATTAACCCTCCAAATAGGGCTGCTTTCTTAATAATAATCATTAATAATATGTGGTATTTTATGCTACATTATACTAAAACAAATTTAAGATATAATTAAGAGGATAGCCCTTTTATTGAAAAAAATAGATTGTAGGCTTTTATGTGTAATCTATGATGCCTCTAATGCGTTGGGCTGAAAAAATGACCTATTTAATTAATGAAACCTAATAATTGTTAAAGAGTTGTTAATTGGTTAGGTGTTTTTCAGTAATTCCATAACTTGTATTTTAAATGAAAAGTGGAGTAATACGTGCGGTTATTGTTTTGGCTACTATTTCGATAGTGGGGATAGCCACCACACAGATTTATTGGCTGAAAAAAGCATTTGATTTAAACGAAAATCAATTTAATAGAGACGTAAACACTTCCTTATATACAGTAGCGAGTAAATTATTTGAAATTAGTAGTAGTTCTTCTCCAGAGATAAATCCTATCGAACAACTTTCCACGAACTATTATGTAGTTACTATCTCTAATGAAATTGATGCAGGAACGTTAGAGTTTTTGTTAAAAAATGAATTCCAAAAAAGAAATATTCAGGCAGATTTTGAATATGGAATTTACGATTGTAACAACGATCGAATGGTTTATGGTAATTATGTCTCTTTCGATGATCATCCTATGGAAGAGGAAGCACGTACTTCGCTGCCAAAATGGGGGAAGCAGCAATATTATTTTGGTGTATATTTCCCAAGTAAAGAAATTCAAATTATTAATAGGATGGAAATATGGGTGTTTTCAACGATTGTGCTTTTTGTGGTAATCGTATTTTTTGCCTATGCGTCTTTTATTATCCTTAAACAAAAACGATTGTCTGAAATACAAAAAGATTTTATTAATAACATGACACATGAATTTAAGACCCCTATTTCTACGATTTCAGTATCATCGGAAGTGTTAAAAAATCCTGAAATTATAGAAAACCCAGGACGGTTAATGAGTTATGCTACCATAATTCAAAATGAAAGTCATCGTTTAAAAACGCAAGTAGATCGAGTCCTTCAAATGGCGACATTAGAAGATGAACAAATCACCTTAAAGAAAGAAAAATTTGATGTACACCAAGTTATTAATGAAACGATTGTCACGTTGAGCCCGAAAATTGAAAAGTTAGAAGGGGAGATAAAGAAAAATTTTGAAGCATTGGAAAGTAGTATAAATGCAGACAAACTACATTTCACTAATTTAATCTATAACTTATTAGATAATGCTATTAAATATTGTGGGAATAATGCTCCAAAAATTGAGATTGTAACAAAAAATGAAAAGCAGCAAATTTGTATACAAATAAAAGACACGGGTATAGGTATCGAAAAGAAAGAACAGCAAAAAATATTTAGTAAATTTTACAGAGTACCTACAGGCAATGTACACGATGTAAAAGGGTTTGGTTTAGGATTGTACTACGTAAAACTAATGATTAAAGCTCATCATGGCAGTATAAATTCATCTAGTAAGTTAGGTAGAGGGAGCGTATTTTCTATTTTTTTTCCTTTAGCTCATGATTAGTACGATAAACATATTATTAGCCGAGGACGATGAAAATTTAGGTTTTGTGGTAAAAGACAATCTTATTCAAGAAGGGTTCATTGTAACGTTATGTAAAAATGGAGTTCAGGCCTTAGACGCTTATAATAAAGGGACGTTTAGTCTGTGTATTTTGGATGTAATGCTTCCCAAAATGGATGGATTTGAACTAGCCTCAAAAATTAGAAGCTTGGACAAACACATTCCAATTATTTTTTTAACGGCTAAATCGATGATAGAAGACAAACTAGAAGGGTTTAAAAAAGGAGGGGATGATTATATTACAAAACCCTTTAGTATGGAAGAGCTGATTTACCGTATCAATGTTTTTCTAAAAAGAGCCTCTACCATAAATGATGAGGGCATAATTCACAAAATAGGGGCTTATATTTTTGATTACAATAATCTAACCCTTTCCATAAATTCAACTGTAGTAAAGCTCACACAAAAGGAAGCGGAAGTACTTCAGCTATTTTGCATTCATCAGGGGGAGGTGCTGAAAAGAGAATTTATTCTAAAACAAGTTTGGGGATCGGACGATTATTTTCTTGGCAGGAGTATGGATGTTTTTATTTCAAAAATAAGGAAGTATTTAAAAAAAGATCCTTCAATTCATATAACAAACTATCACGGCATAGGATTTAAGTTTGTAGTTATAGCGTAGCGATAAAGTACAATAAACTTTATTTTATTACATTTGGGCAACCTTCCTTTCATAATGGGGGTATATACAGTACATAAAGAAGAAACATGAAAAAAGTATTGATTATAGTCGGTGTAATAGTAGGCATTTTGGTTGTATCAGGTGGGTTATTTAAAATGTCAACAAAATCTCACAGCCCTGAAGATACGATAACCTATAAAAAAGATAGCACTATAATTGAAATGGTCTATTGTAGACCTTTTAAAAATGGGCGAGTGATTTTTGGAGAGCTCGCTCCATATGGAAAAGTTTGGCGTACAGGTGCAAATGAAGCCACTATTTTTTCGACAAGTACTGATCTAAAAATTAGTAATCAATTACTGCCTGC
This sequence comes from Cyclobacteriaceae bacterium, assembly GCA_029881895.1. Classification (GTDB taxonomy): domain Bacteria; phylum Bacteroidota; class Bacteroidia; order Cytophagales; family Cyclobacteriaceae; genus JAOUKH01. The sequence goes on from JAOULS010000159.1 coordinate 4,702, forward strand.
TGGCACCTATTCTATGTGGACGATTCCTGATGAAACGCAGTGGGAGATATTATTTAATACGGAGCATGGGCAATGGGGAGTAAGCCCTGTTACTGGCGAAGCCAATCGTGATCCTTCAAAAGATCAATTATCTATAACAGTACCTTCTTATACAGGAGGGAAAGAAATAGAACAGTTCACTATTGCTCTTGAACAGATGGAAAATCAAATAGAAATGGTATTAATGTGGGATAAAACAACGGTAGTTGTGCCTATTTCTCTATAACTGTTTCAATGTAGCAATAATTTCGGGAATTTCTCGAGGTGGTTTTTCTCTTGTTTTAGTCGTACTAATAATAAACTGTTCTTCTGGAATTCCTTTTTCTCTAAGGTAGAGCACTAGGTTCTGGGCTTGTTTTAAAGTACGGTCGTTGTGATAGGTGTAGTTGAGTTTAAATTGAGGAATCATAATTACAGAGTCTCTAACCGCTAATCGTTTTTCATAAATTACAGAATCCGAAGACACAAAAGAGGTGTCAGATGCAGCTCCAATTGTATTCACAATATACTCTGTAGTGATGGTGTCCACCACTTCGATAATTTTTTCCACTTCGGTCCAGGTGGTATCAATGAGTACTTCGGTAAGGTCTACATTACTGGCGAGGCTATCTTCTAAATAATTATAACGGTGAATAGTTAGATTGTATTTTTTATCACTATTGCTTTTCAAAAATCGCAACAATCGCCTTAATTCATAAGTGGAATTGTCATTAATTTCTGCACTATACGCATCGAAGTTAAGCGCACCTAACCCTATTTCTTCTCCCCTTGCTAAAGGAGAAAGTTCAATTTTCAACTCATCTCGAGATGAAGTTCTCATGTTGTCTAAAACATATAGTTTAGAAAAGTAGGGGTATGATTTATCTTTGGCTTCAACGGAAAAATCATATGCGACACCTTCTTTTAAGGCAAAATTAAATTCTGAGTTTTCATTTAGCTCTTCAAATACGATACGCTCACGGGTGGCTACTTCATATACTTTTAGGGTAGATGGGATTCCTTCGCCTGTGTTAGCGTTGTTTACCTTTCCTTTAACATGCATCACTTTTTTTCCTGTAAACTCGTCAGGTATCAATAGTTGTTCTATTACTCTCCCTTTTTCTGTTTTCACATCATGATAGAGATAACGCCCTTTTGCGGTTGTGCTAACAAATTGCTCATTTTCAGTAGTGTTTACGAAATTCATCGGTACGGGGTCGCTCCAATGTCCATCTTCCTTTTTTCTAGTGAGATACAAGTCGGTAGAGCCACCTTGAGCAGATGAAAATAGTAAGGTTTCTCCATCGGCCATAATTTTAGGAGATTGAGGGGCATACTGGTTGATGTTATCGGGTAGTGGTTCTGAACTTTCCCATAAAGAGCCATTTCTATTTGCTACCATTATTTTACACCCTGTAGCTTTAGTACTATTGATGGTTTCACACCTGCAATAATATATTGACTGCCCACTTGAAGATACTGAAGGCATTCCCTCATGAGCGGCAGAGTTGATTTTGTTTTTCATGTTTATGGGAGTTTGCCAAGTTTTCCCACTTAGTTTACTATACCAAATGTCGTACCCACCAATACCGCCACTTTTTTTGGATGTAAAAAATATCGTTTTACCATCGAAACTTAAAGAGTACCCACCTTCGAATAACAAATGCCCTGCGTTGAGTGTTCTAGGTAATTCTACAGGGTCGCTCCATGTAGAGGCATCAATTTTATAGGAATAGTGAATTGCTGGAGCACCAGAATTTGTGAAATTGGATAGAAAAAGTAAAGAATTGGCATCTCCACTAATGGCAGGATAATAGCTGTTATAATTTATTGTATTGATGTTTCGGGGTAATCTTCTTTTTTTTGCTTGCGATAATCCATTTACAGATATAACGAATAAGATGATGTATAAAATTATATTTTTCATTAGGCAAATTGTTGTAAACTTTTTTGAAGTTAATCAATTATAAAATAAAATACAGGTTGAGTAAAAATTTTGTGCCAATGTCAAGGAAAAATAATCAACAGAACATACAAGCTATTTTATTATTAAACCCGAATTATGCAATAGGGTTCGTTATGAGGTTTTAAATTGTAATAAATCAGGAAGTTAGGTTTCGATAGCATAGCACCGCTATGGTGAGAAGCATAACAAAGCGAAGCGACTGATTTGAAGTGAGTTAAGACCGTAATAGAAGTGTTATTGAATAATTCGGGTTAAATTGATGAAAGATGTATAAGTAATCATCTATTATAATTTGATTCGGTGTTTTCAATCTATTCAATTATCTTCGTCTTACAAT
>JAOULS010000309.1 GCA_029881895.1 Cyclobacteriaceae bacterium
GTCTAGTTCAAGTTGCACCACTACTCATGGATAAAAGTAGAAAAAAAGAATATGTATATTAAAAATACCGCTTTATGAAAGTAATTAACGTTTTACTAGCCGATGATAATAACCGTGTACTTGAAGAAGTAAATAAATTACTTTCACACACACATAACATAAGAGTAATTGGACAGGCAAAAAATGGGAAAGAAGTAATTGATGTTATAACTGATATTGAAGTGGATGTTATTATCATGGACACCAACATGCCTATTATGGATGGCATTACTTGCGCTTCGATCATCAAAAAAGAATGCCCTAACATCAAAATTATTATGCTCACCATGTACCCCTACAAATCACACACCTACGAAATGTTGAAAATTGGTGCAGAAGGGTGTGTATTGAAATCTCGTACTGAACAAGAACTTGAAACAGCTATCCATAGCGTGATGTCAGGAAAACAATACTACGGTCTCATTCCTGATTTCGAACTTTCTACAGTCTAATACAATTGACACTAACTAAGCGAGAGATAAAGACCTTGCTGGTTTTACAAATTGAATGGCTAATGAGCGCACTAGTGTGTTAATTACTAAATTGGTTTACGGAATTTTTGCTTCAGTTTTTTCTTTGTACAAGGCAAAATTTGAAAGCATAGCATCGTTACGGTTAAAAATTTTAACGAAGTAGAAAGGGAAAAGAGAGGTGAAAATAGTGAATGAATTTAGTAATTAGCACACTAGGTAACTGACTTGGTAACTGAGCCTGTCGAAGTTGCCGATGCTAGGTAACTGAATATTTCAAGGAGTACTTAAAAGTTCCAAGGGTTGGTTTCACTACAAGTGAAGCTCGGGAAAACTAGCATCGTTCTTTGCCACGACACCCCTTGGAGCTTTACATTATTCAGGAGACACTTGACTTCGAGAACCTCAGTCTGCGTATACTCCTTCTTCGCAGCATCACTTGACAAAAGGATACTTAGCGAGTTCTAAATGACAGTAGAATAAAAACAACCTTTCTAGAGCTGAAATCGTTTACTCCTTTATATACCTGTTTTCAGGTATTATAAGAACAAAAAATACTTGCAACTCCATATTTATTGATGATAAAGAAATATTCAATTGTATAATACGTTAATCTATTCTATTGGTTTAGTAAATCAAATCACCACCTACATGTAGGTGGCATAACTAGAATTCGTAATGAGTTGAACTTTTTTAAGCACAAAACAATGAAAACAGTAGTAACAAAACCCGAATTTACTCAAGAAAGGGCTAGTAATGAAAATATAGCCTACCAAAAGTCATTTGAAAAAATAGCCAGCGCTGTTCATAATACTTCTTCAAAAAAGAACGATCCTAAATTTCAGTTTAATGATTCCTTTTTCTCATAGTCACTCTAAAAAAGACTTTGAATTATAAAAATAGACACTCAGTATCTCCTTCGGATGATATGGAGTGAGAGTAAAGCTAAATGTTTCAAGGGGTGCTTAAAAGCTCCAAGGGTTCTTTTCACAACAATGTGAAAGTCGGGGAAACAACATCTTTCTTTGCCACGTCAACCCTTGGAGCTTTATAGAAAAAATTGCTTCTTCACTCGCACCTCACTCATCAATGACATTTCATGGAGTATTTAGGATTGATAAACGAGAGGTAAAGGCCTTGCAGGTTTTTCTAATTGAATGGCTACATAATTACTTAATTGTGAGTAATTTACAAACACAAACCTGTAAGGTCTATGATCTGCGCTGCGAATTAG
>JAOULS010000161.1 GCA_029881895.1 Cyclobacteriaceae bacterium
AAGAAAAACGAATATTAACGATGCCTTAGCGTTTACTATGAAAACGTTGAAAAGAAGAGCCATAATTATTATTATTTCAGATTTTATTGATGAAGATTATCATCATAATCTTAAAGCGATGGCAAAGAGGCACGATTTAATTGTATTACATATATCGGATAAGCGAGAAACCCTTTTGCCTAAACTTGGGATGGTTCCCATCCTAGACAAAGAAAATAACAAGACTGTATGGGTAAATACTTCCTCTTCGTTTTTTCGTTCAAAACTAACCGACACCTACATCACCAAGAATAGTGAATTACAAACGTTCTGTAAAAAACACCAAATCAATTTTCTTTCCGTGGATACAAACGAAGATTATGTTCCGCAGCTTATTCGAATGTTCAAAATCAGAAACCAATCGTTTAAAAGTGTATAAAAAAGCAATAGGCAGTACCGTTACTTTTTTACTCCTCTCCATTTGTGCAATGGGTCAGGAGATAATGCCCCAAGGGGCTTTCCAAAAAGATAGTGTTAAAATTGGCATACCAATTCCATATACCCTTTCTGTAAAGTATGACAGAAGTTTAAGTATTATTTTTCCAGACTCACTGTATAATTTCAGTCCCTTTGAATTTGAAGGAAAGGAATATTACACCACCAAATCGGATAGTACAGAAAGTCTAGACAGTGTAGTGTATTATTTATCTACTTTCGAGATTGACAGCATACAATATCTGAAATTACCTGTTTTTCGGATCAACGAGAAGGATACACTACGGTACTTTGCACAATCCGACTCCGTTTTCCTCATCGAACTTATTGCTCAGCTACCCGATTCGGTTCAGCTTAAAGAAAATACGACCTACTTAAATATAGATACGGCATTCAACTATCCTTATTTCCTTATCGGAATGGCCATTCTACTAATTGTCATTATTGTGTTATTTGTCATTTTCGGAAAGAAAATTCGAAAAGCATGGCAAATACGTCAACTCAATCGCAAATTCAAGAAATTTATACTCCAGTTTGATGTTGCTGCAAATGCTGTACGCTCTTCATCGTCAGTAGAAGGTATTGAAAATGTAGTTTACCTTTGGAAAAGGTATTTGGAGAAGTTGGAAAAGCGACCGTATACTAAAATGACCACCAAAGAAGTAAACGACATATATAACTACGAAGAAAATGAAGTGCTTCAAGTGCTTATGGATATTGACAAATGGATATACGGAGGAATGAAATCCGAAAATATTCATTTTGACATACTGAAACATTTTGCGCAACAACGCAATGAACAGAAAAAAGAAGAGGTGAAAAATGGATAAACAATTAAATAGCGATTTACCTTGGTATGCTCTTGATTGGTTTCAACCAGGAGTCTTCAATAACTACTCTTGGGAAAACCCACTATGGCTATATGGGCTAATTATAATTCCATTTCTTTTCATTATTCGTTGGTTACTAAAAGGAAGGCTTAATCAAAAGCTCCCCATAGCACTTCCGAAAAAAGATATTCAAAAATCAGCCTTTACACTTGTTCGGTTTATCCCTGACTTACTACTAATGCTCCTATTAGCATTACTTACCATTGCCTTGGCGCGGCCTCAAAAAACAAATGAGAAAGTAGAACAATGGACGGAGGGTATTGATATTATGTTAGTGGTAGATATTTCGCAATCCATGCAAATTGAAGATTTTAAACCTAATCGGCTAGAAGCTGCCAAGCGAGTGGCTTCTGAGTTTATTGAAGGGCGATTTCAAGATCGAATAGGTATGGTTATTTTTTCTGGAGATGCCTACTCTCTTTCTCCATTAACTACCGATTACGACCTGCTCAAAGCTCACATTAAAGATATTCATTTCGACATGATTGAAAGTCGAGGAACAGCAATAGGCAGTGCGTTGGCCGTTGCCACCAACCGTATGCGTGATTCAGAATCAAAATCGAAAGTAATGATATTATTAAGTGATGGTGATAATACAGCAGGGAACATCGACCCCGTAACCGCAGCTGAGCTAGCCGCTGCTTACAATATCAAAATCTATAGTATCGCTATTGGAAAAGATGGAAAAGTGCCTTTCGGGAAAGATTTTTTTGGAAGACCTCGAATGGTAGAAAACTATTTTGATGAAACCACCTTGCGCCAAATAGCTGAAATTGGTGAAGGGCAATTTTATCGTGTATCAGACAACGAAGCGTTGAAGAATGTGTTTGCCCTCATCGATAAATATGAAAAAGCAGAAATAAAAGAATCACGGTACAAAGACACCTCCGATTTCTACCAAATATACCTCACTTGGGGAATCGCATTGTTTCTATTATGGCTACTTTTAAAGTCTAGCTTTATTAGCAACGTGCTACAAGATTAGTGAGCGAGTAGTACTACTAACATCACAATATGAGAACGATCTTATTCTCATATTGTGATGTAAAAATACCTCTTCAATATTCTTTTATTGTAGCGAAAGCACGTATTTTTGATAAAAACAAGAACATTACAATGTCGATCGAGAATAATATCAACACATTCAATTCCTATCTGTCTGCTACTGATGCCCGATTAGTTGCCGTAAGTAAAACCAAACCAGCGGCATTAATTCAAGAGGCATATGATATAGGGGTACGTATATTCGGTGAAAATAAAGTGCAGGAGCTTGTGCAAAAACATGAAAATTTGCCCAAGGACATCGAATGGCACATGATTGGTCATTTACAATCCAATAAGGTGAAATACATTGCACCTTTTGTTTCACTCATTCATGCTGTTGACAGTATGAAATTATTGAAAGAAATCAATAAACAAGCCCTAAAACAGGACAGAATTATCCATTGTTTGTTGCAAATTCACATCGCTGATGAAGAAACAAAATTTGGGCTGAATGCTGAAGAGTTAAAAACATTAATACATAGTGATGCCTTGACATCATTAGAAAACATGAAAATTGTAGGGCTAATGGGAATGGCTACAAATACATCTGATGTAGAAAAAGTGCATCTAGAATTCAGAGGTTTGAAGCAATTGTTCGATCAATTAGCGACCTCAAATTTACCCACCAATGTGACGATGAAAGAACTTTCGATGGGTATGAGCGGAGACTACCAAATTGCTATAGAAGAAGGAAGCACTTTAATTCGTGTGGGAAGTGCCATTTTTGGTGAAAGAAATTATACTACTTAAATGGTGGATATTGCACAGATTAGAAAAGATATTCCACACTATGGTAACAAGGTGTTTTTAAATAGTGCGGGGTCTTCCATGATGCCATCATCAGTAGTCCAGAAAATCAATTATTATTTGCACGAGGAAGAGAAAATTGGCGGCTATAAGGTCGCTGATGTAAATGCAAATGAAATAGCTGATTTTTATAAACAAGCAGCAAAACTAATAAGCTGTTCTCCTCGTAATATTGCCTTTACGAATAGTGCTACCGATGCCTACATAAAAGCGTTGTCATCTATCCACTTTAAAAAAAATGATGTTATAATAACTACTGATGACGATTATTCATCCAACCATATCCAATTTATATCCTTACGAAAACGATTTGACATCAAAATTATAAGAATAAAGAATCTGGAAAATGGTGACCTTGATATTGCAGATTTTCAAAAATTGGTAAAAAAGCATACTCCTAAACTAGTTGCTGTTACTCACATTCCTACAAACTCAGGCTTGATTCAGAATATCGAAGCAATAGGAGAAATTTGTCATCAAAAACAAATAATATTCTTATTAGATGCTTGCCAGTCTGTGGGTCAATTAAATGTCGACATAAATAAAATCAAATGTGATTTTCTAACTACAACTGGAAGAAAATTTTTGCGCGGGCCAAGAGGGACGGGGTTTTTGTTTGTATCGGACAGACTACTTGAAGAAAATTTTTCTCCTTTAATGATAGATGGAGGTGGGGCGGTATGGAAAGGAGTAGATCATTTCGAAATGTTGAAAACAGCGAAACGATTCGAAACTTGGGAAGTGCCTTTGGCTTTACTTATGGGGTTAAAAGAAGCCATAAACTACGCTAACCTTATTGGGCTAGAACACATTCAAGAGTACAATGAAAAGTTGATGTTGCACTTACGCAAAAATTTATCTGGAATTGCTGGTGTAAATTTATATGACAAAGGATCGGAAACAGGCAGTATTTTAACTTTTAGGAAAGAAGGAAAATCATTAGAGAAAGTTACAAAAAGTCTAGAGGAGAATAATGTTTACTTTAGTATAAGTCAAACAGAATGGGGCTTAATAGATTTTAACAAAAAAGGAATAGATTGGGTAGTTCGGCTATCTCCTCATTATTTTAACACCACGGAAGAAATGGACAAAGTATCTGAAATTATTAAACAAATATAAAATGACACAAAAACTTATTTTATCTATTGCTGCAATTTCTGGAGCGTTTGCAGTTGGACTAGGTGCTTTTGGAGCTCATGCCCTTAAAGCGAAACTAGAGGCTACGGAACGTTTAAGCACTTATCAGACTGCCGTTCAATATCATTTTTATCATACGTTTGCACTATTGGCTATCGGATTTTTACTCTATAAAACACAAAGTAGCTGGCTTAACTACTCCGCATATATGATGATCGCTGGGATTTTGTTTTTTTCAGGCTCCTTATATGCCTTATGTTTATCAGGCGCAAGGTGGCTTGGCGCCATTACACCAATTGGTGGAGTATTCTTTATTTTAGGTTGGCTGTTTTTACTGATGGGCGTTTTAAAAGATGCTAATTAACGATTTGAAATCAACTACTAAAATTTACCTCAACCAAACGGCTATAATTCAAGAAATATGGACAACATAAAGATAGCTACGGCACAGTTTGAAAACAGAAGTGGAGACAAAAATTACAATCTTTCTGTGATCGAAAGGCTTTCGGAAAAAGCTTCAAAAGAGGGTGCTGATATTATTTCATTTCACGAATGTTCCATTACGGGATACACTTTTGCAAGACATCTATCCAAGGAAGGGATGCTCAACATAGCAGAGTTTATCCCAAATGGAGAGAGTATCCAAAAACTGATAGCGATTTCAAAAAAACACAACATCATACTATTAGCAGGGCTATTCGAGAAAGATGAAAACGACAATATTTATAAAGCCTATGTATGTGTTGATAAAAATGGATTGGTGGCAAAGTATAGAAAGTTACATCCTTTCATTAACCCTCATATAACACCCGGTAATGAATATTGCGTTTTCGAACATAAAGGTTGGAAATTTGGGATCCTGATCTGCTATGACAATAACATTATCGAAAATGTAAGGGCAACCACACTACTGGGTGCCGATGTGATTTTCATGCCTCATGTTACGATGTGTACTCCTTCGACAAGACCCGGTGCAGGTTTTGTATCACCCAAATTATGGGAAAACAGGGAAAAAGACCCTACTTCGCTACGATTAGAGTTTGATGGAATGAAAGGGCGAGACTGGCTCATGAAATGGCTTCCTTCAAGAGCATATGATAATGGTATTTATGTCGTTTTCTCAAACCCAATAGGCATGGATGATGACCAATTAAAAAATGGCTGCTCAATGATTATCGATCCCTTTGGAGATGTAATTGCAGAATGTCGATCATTTGATGATAGTTTTGTTTCCACCACTCTTTTTTCTAAAAAGTTGAGCCAAGCGGGAGGAACTCGATATATAAATGCGAGACGACCTGAATTATACCGAGATATTATTGGGAGGAATCACGAATCTGAGCAAACTGTTATATGGCTTAACAAGCAAGAGGAATAGATATACGAAATGAATTGGATTACTGCTCCACTTGTGTTAAAATGAATGTTTATAAAAAAATAAAAATGCAGATGTCACTCACAAATACTATGAAAACTAAAATTACGTTTTTCGGGATCTTATTAATTGCCTTTTCTTGCACTACTAAAATGGATGAAACTGTTGGTAACACAGTTATCACCAAATGGCAAGGCGACAAAAAATCAGCGATCTCTATTACTTTCGATGATGGAATCATTAATCAATTTACTGTAGCTCGACCAATATTAAACAAATTGGGCTTACCCGGTACATTTTACATCATTACAGGGAAAGTAGAAGGGGCTGGCGAAGGGAAATTTATAGGAAGACCGAATGAAGAAATTATAAAAGAGACTGCCACTATTAAAACTAATGCAGACAATTTTTTCGAAAGAGCTTCTTTAATAGGCTTTACAGGCACTACCGAAGCCGTAGATTATCATTCAAATGCTGGTTCTCTTTTTGAATCTGGAAAAGTAACCGAGGCTTACGCACTTATAGATGAAGGATATGAAAAGTTACGAAAAGGTGATTTGAAAAATACCGATGATGTTATTTTTCATGATAACCCTGTAGACACTAGCTCTTGGGAAGATTACAAAAACTATACTTTAGAAGGTCATGAAGTAGCCAGCCATTCTGTTACTCATCCCAAATTAGCGGTATTGGACGAGGAAAACTTACTATACGAATTAGAACAGAGTAAAGCAGACATTCAAAAATATCTAGGAGAAAGGTATACCTTTTCTGCAGAATGCCCTTATGGCACAGAAAATGAGCGAGTGATGGAATACGCTCACAAAATATATCCTTCGCTACGCAACAGAATGCCCGAACCTTATTTGGAAGAACTCAACCGAGGAAGCAAAAAGCAACCTGGTGAATCAGAGAAAGAATACGTACAGTGGCAAAGAGGGCCTTTGTCGGATGTAAGTATGGAGAAAATGAAATCGTGGGTAGACACTTGTGCTGTACACGACAATATTTGGCTGGTACTTGTGTTTCATGGTGTAGACGGAATTGGGTGGGAGCCCAAAACAGCTGAGGAGCTAGATGAATATTTTAGTTACATGAAAGAAAAAGAAGACCATTTATGGATTGCTACTTTTGCTGATGTCACCAAATACATCAGGGAACGAAAAAATGCAATTGTTAGTAAAGCAATAAACAACAATCGTATAGAAGTGGCTATTTCGTCCGATCTAGATC
>JAOULS010000160.1 GCA_029881895.1 Cyclobacteriaceae bacterium
TTAACCCATACGGATGAGGAGCCGTAAGAATACTTTTACCTACAGGAGAAATGTACCTGCCATTTGGTATTACCGTCTTTCCTTCTTTATCAATTTTTGTTATTTCATCTCCACTAGGAGCCGAAATAATCCATGATGGATAATTTTCCTTCTTATTTTTTAATTCACAAGCGGTAAAAAACACAAGTACTACTACTACGGAAACAATTGATTTCATAGGTAATCTATTATTGATAGTGACATCAGACACACCGAAAGTGCACATAATGTACGATTAGGATAAGTTTACAAGATACTAGAATATCTATCAGCAGCAAAATGGTAGTGTACAGGTTTCTGTTTCTACCTGCTCGTGTTAGCTAGTAACAAATTATTTATTTTCGTAATTCTTGCCAAATGATGATCATCATGTTCTGCAACGAAAAGAAATAAATCCATGGTGCGCATAGGAGTGAGTAACCGTGGGTGAAGTGCCGTTTTATACACCTCTTCTTCTGTAAGTGCATTGAGCTTACTCATCGTAATGGAACGAATTGACAAAAAATCTTTCATCAAATGCGCTATGTTTTTATCATTGTGCCTCGCTAAGTTCGTTTTAATATTCTTTAAATCTACGGCTCGTAATTTTTCTTCCCCATTTAAAATATCATCTAATCTCCCTTGCCAAAGAGGCTCTAAATCTATTAAATGACCAATATTCTCTTGAATTGACCACGTGTTTTCTCTTCTGATAGTCAAATTTTTAGCAGGAATAGTAGCCACCTTGTTTTTCAAAAGTATTGGTGTTCCCTCTAGCCTTTCTCGTAGAGAAGGAAAAATATTTTGCTCGTAGGAAAAGTCGAACGTTCGTTCAAACCAGTTTATCTGTTTCATCATCATGTTTTTATTAGATGACAATATAATCCGTATATGCTATTTTACACAAAAATTTAGATTAAAACATCGTACTAGAAAACAAAAACTAATTGAGAGCTACAATCATTTAATAAACGTCACAACCTAATTTGAAGGGCTAAATACAAACAACTTCCAATAATCAGAATATTAATGACCGCACGAATTACCCAACTGAATTTAGAATAATCAAGATGAGCATAGTTACTAATAACAACCCCTATCCCCATAAATAAAAACCAAGGCGTGAAGAGAAACGATAAATCCCTACGAACTAATATGGTGACAGCATCGTGCAATGCCCCACAAAAAACAAAAGTTAGTAATAATGATAAAGAAGAAGGTAAGAAATGTTTCAAAGGTTTAAACACTTTTTTACCTAAATAATAACTAAATATAGGATTCCAGTATTTCCAAAAAGTAGGAAAATTACCAGCGCCCAATGAGCGGTAGAGCATATTTCGCATCGAATATTTCGCCCCCATGGGTACTCCATTTCTTTTTATAATATAATCGGATAACTTCATCATTCCTAAATTCAATATCCACATAGCATTTTCAAAGCAGTATACCTTCAATTTACAATTAAGTAAATTCTTTCCCATATTCTTCGAAAAGTAGGATAAAAAAACACATGACTAATCATGATAAAATTGATTTTAAGAGAATCTTAAGAAACTACTAAGCAACATTTAATACCTTTAACCTAAAATTTGCATTATGAGAATTCTAGTTGTAGAAGACGAAGAGGGCATTGCCAATTTTCTAAAGCAGGGGCTGGAGGAAGAATCTTTTGCCGTTGACGTTGCTTTCGAAGGGCAAGAGGGGCTGCAACTCGCACTGTCTGGCGAATACGACCTCCTCCTACTCGACTGGATGATTCCTGGCATAAGTGGCATTGAAATTTGTCGTCAGGTTAGGAAAAAATTTAAAGAAACCCCTATCCTCTTTCTCACAGCGAAAGATACTGTTGATGAGACTATATTTGGATTACAATCAGGCGCCAACGATTACATAAAAAAACCCTTTCATTTTGAAGAGCTTTTGGAAAGGATAAAAGTACAACTTCGTCCAAAATCAGGAGAGCATGCCTTATTTACGCTTGGTAATATTACCTTAAATACCAGTAATCATCAGGTGCTGAAAAATGGCATCGAAGTAAATCTGACGCAAAAAGAATTTGCCCTTCTCGAACACCTTATCCGCAACAAAGGAAAAGTGTGCAGAAGAACTAGAATTATTGAAAGTGTTTGGGACATACACTTCGAATACAATACAGGTGTAATAGATGTATACATAAATGCACTAAGAAAAAAACTCACCCTTTCGGGTGACGAAAATTATATACAAACAGTAAGAGGAGTTGGCTATATAGCAAAAGAAATATGAACCTAAGTTTCAAAAACAGAGTAGCATTTCATTATATGATTGCTACGGCCATTATCATGGCGGTAGTATTTAGCGTTGTCTATTTTATTGTACAAAGTACAGTATACATCCACCTAGACAACGATCTTTCGTATGAAGCTGAAAAACATACCGATGAAATAAAAATGAAGGGCGATAGTATTCAGTTCATTAACAAAAAAGAATGGGAAGAACGAGAACACAGAGAAATACAAGTAAACCCTGTGTTTATACAAATAATAGATAAAAAAGGACGGTTAATGGATAAATCACCGAACCTTAAAGACGATTTTTTACCTTTTAAAAAAGAAAAGTTTGGAGGTCATTTTGATGCTTTTCTTAATGAAAGAGCTATTCGTCAGGTCCAAATTCCTATTGAAAAAGACGGGGAAATAAGAGGCTATATTCTGGCAGCAATGTCTTCTGAATCTTCTCAATCTGTTATTCTTAAATTAAGAAATGTGCTATTCCTTTCCTACCTTTTTTTGCTAGTAGGATTATATTTTATTTCTCGCTTTTTAGCAGGCAGAAGCATTATACCTATAAAGTATATTACTGAAACCATAAACAGAATTACAAAGAACAACTTAAATGAACGTGTGGATTTACCTCATCATATCGATGAACTTCACGATTTATCTTCGGGTTTTAATCAACTATTACAACGGATTGAAAATGCAATACAAAGAGAGCGTCAATTTACATCTGATGCATCGCATGAGCTTCGTACACCTTTAGCCACTTTAAGAGGCACATTAGAAGTACTTATCCGAAGACCTCGTTCGCAAAAGGAGTATGAAGATAAAATCTCGTATAGTTTATCTGAAATTGACCGTATGACTAGCTCTATCGAGCAGCTCCTTCTGTTGGCTAGACTTGATGCGCATTCTCACGGAAAAATTATTGCGGACATTTCTCTTCCCACACTTATAAATGAAACACTTTCAAGGCACCAAAACGCTATTTCTGATAAGAACCTTAAAGTTGATTTACACATTCAAACCACAAAAGAGGCACTAGTACCTCAATATTATTCCAACCTTATTATCGACAATATCATCAGCAATGCCATCAAGTATTCACTTGAAAAAACGAGCTTAGAAATAACCGTACTAGAAAAAGAGAATACACTTGTATGTACGATAAAAGATCAAGGTATTGGAATCAAGAAAGAAGATGTACACCACCTGTTCGATAATTTCTTTCGCTCCAATGCCCTCCATCACAAACATATTTCAGGAAATGGATTAGGTCTTTCAATTGCAAAAAAATCTGCCGATGCTATCCAAGCATCTCTTTTGGTAGAGAGTATATTAGGAAAAGGAACTACTTTCACTATTACTTTTTAAGCAAATCTTAAGAAAAGATTGAGAATAGCCTTAAGATACTTGTATTACATTTGTGGTGTAAATTAAAACACCACGACAACAATGTTAGAAAGAATCATCCAATACAGTATTCATCACAAGCTAATTGTTCTATTATTCTCTTTTAGTATTATTGGCTTTGGATTGTACTCATTATCCAATATTCCTATAGGGGCTGTACCTGATGTCACCAACAACCAAGTACAAATTATCACTACTTCTAGAAACCTCGCTACTGAGGATGTTGAAAAATTTCTTACCTACCCCGTAGAACTAGAAATGGCCAACCTACCTGGTGTATCAGAAATTCGTTCTATTTCTAAATTTGGTTTATCAGTAGTAACGGTGGTTTTTAATGATGACATGGGCACCTACCTCCCCCGTCAGCTAATAGCCGAAAAAATAAAAAGTGCTGAAGAAAAAATTCCTGTAGGCTTTGGCAAGCCCTTTATGGGACCAATCACAACTGGTTTAGGTGAAATTTACCAATATGTAATTGATGTCGATTCCGCTTATCAAGATCACTATTCGCTCGCTGATATTAGAACTATTCAAGATTGGGTCGTAAAACGACAATTATCAGGAATACCAGGAGTAGTTGAAGTGAATACCTGGGGTGGTTTTTTAAAACAATATGAAGTGGCAATAAACCCTGAACTTCTCCGAAGTTTAACTATTTCTGTAGCCGAAGTATTCGATGCCCTAGAGAAAAATAATAGCGTAGCTGGAGGAGGTTACATTGAAAAGATAAATCAGACCTATTTCATTCGTGGTGAAGGGTTAGCAAGCTCACTCGAAGATATTGAAAACATCGTAATAGAAAACAGAAACGGTACGCCCATCTATATCAAAGATGTGTCGGAAGTAGGTTTTGGTCATGCTACACGGTTTGGAGCGATCACCGGAAACGGAGAAGGCGAGAAAGTATTGGGACAAGTAATGATGTTGAAAGGTGGAAACTCAAAAGCAGTAATTGAAGCAGTAAAATATAGAGTATCAGAAATACAATCCTCACTCCCTCCAGGAATTAGTATCAACCCATTTTTAGAAAGAAGTGAACTTATAGCAAAAACGACTCTTACCATTGCTGAAAACCTTGTTTTAGGATGCTTAATCGTCATCTTTGTAGTGGTACTTTTACTAGGAAACATTCGCTCAGGGCTGGTAGTAGCCTCTGTTATTCCTTTATGTCTTCTTTTTGCGATCTCTCTCATGTATATTTTTGGAGTAGATGCCAACCTTATGAGTCTTGGTGCTATCGATTTCGGAATTATCATTGATGGTGCTGTGATTATTGTAGAATACATCGCTTATAAAATTACAAGCGAGCGCACCCAATTATTATCATTGCCAAAAGAAGAACGACAAAATTTTATTGATAATATCACCTTCCAAGGGGCTAGCAAAATGATGCATTCGGCAATATTTGGTCAGCTCATCATTATTATTGTTTTCATACCCATATTATCATTAGTTGGTGTAGAAGGAAAAATGTTTAGACCAATGGCATTGGTATTTAGCTTTGCCCTCACCGGAGCTATTATTCTATGTTTCACGTATGTACCTGTAATGGCCTCTTTGTTTATAAAACCTTCTGACCCTCACAAGAAAACGATTTCTTCAAGATTAATTACTTTTCTTGAAAACAAATACCAACCCACCATTGCTTGGGCATTAAGAAAGAAGGAATTAGTCTTAAGTTTAGCGGTAATACTTCTTATTAGTGTGGCACTACTCTTCACCCAAATGGGAGGTGAATTTGTACCTACCTTAGACGAAGGTGATTTTGTGATCCAACCTGTACTAAAAACAGGAACTTCATTAAGCAAAACGGTAGAAGCCACTACTCAGATGGAACAAATTCTAAAAACATTTCCTGAAGTAGAACAAGTAGTAAGTCGAATAGGTGCTGCTGAAGTGCCTACAGACCCAATGTCTATGGAAGAAAGCGATGTCATTATAAAATTACGACCCAAAGACGAATGGACTTCTGCCGAGACTAAAGATGAGCTTGCTGATAAATTTAAGGAAGCTTTATCTGAAATTCCAGGGATTGAATACGAGTTTACCCAGCCGATAGAAATGCGTTTTAACGAACTGATTACAGGAGTAAGAGCCGATTTGGCAATTAAAATATTTGGTGAAGATTTAGATATCCTGCATAACAAAGCGATTGAAGTAGAAAAAGCAATACAAAATATTGAAGGAGCAGCAGATATCATTGTAGAAAAAGTAGCTGGCCTACCACAAATGTCTGTGAAATTTGATAGGCAAAAAATCGCAAAGTATGGACTAAACGTAGATGAACTCAACAGCATTATCACCATGGGATTTGCAGGAAAGCCTGCGGGGACTATTTTTGAAGGTGAAAAACAGTTTGATCTAGTCGTTCGGTTTGATAAAAACCACCATAAAGACATTAAAGACATGGCATCTGCCACCGTATTACTGCCTAATGGAAATCAACTTCCATTAAGTGAGTTTGCAGAAATAAGCTATACGAAAGGCCCAGCAAAAATATCACGTGACAACACCAAGCGCAGAATTGTAATCGGTGTAAATGTTAGAAATAGAGATTTAGAATCGGTAGTAAATGATGTGCAAAAAGTGATTAAAAATAAAATAACCCTCCCTGTAGGGTATACCGTAGAATATGGTGGCCAATTTGAAAACCTAAGAACAGCAAAAGAAAGGCTGATGATAGCCGTTCCTATTGCGTTAATTCTCATCTTCATCTTACTCTATTTTGCGTTCGATTCTGTAAAAGAAGCCCTTATCATCTATAGTGCTATTCCACTATCAGCAGTAGGTGGCGTTTTACTACTGTACTTTAGAGATTTACCTTTTAGTATTTCTGCTGGTGTTGGGTTTATCGCTCTATTTGGTATTGCGGTACTGAATGGTATCGTATTGATCGAAGAATTTAAAGAACTGAAAGCACAAGGTATGAGCGATATCAACAAACGTATTCTAGTAGGTACTAAAAAACGATTGCGCCCTGTATTGCTCACCGCATCAGCAGCAGCGTTAGGCTTTTTACCAATGGCTATTTCTACATCGGCAGGTGCCGAAGTACAACGCCCATTAGCTACTGTGGTAGTAGGTGGACTTATATCCGCTACGGTACTCACCTTAGTCGTTCTTCCTGTATTGTACGCTATGTTCGATAGAAAAGGTCACCATCCTCAAAAAAATGTACGCCCTGCCTTTATTGTCACACTACTCTTGGTATGTCTTTCTTTTGTAGGTAATGCACAAACAAAAGAAATATCTGTAGAACAAGCTGTTCAAA
>JAOULS010000162.1 GCA_029881895.1 Cyclobacteriaceae bacterium
TAAAGAAAAAAATGGCATTACGAAAGGTGTTGCCGTGCTTATCAATAGTGACAGTACCATGACCATTATTGATTTAAAGGGAAGCGTTCCGCTCAATAAAATTGGAATGCTTGCTAAGCAAATTCAAACATTACAATAACCCCAAAATATAATCATATTGGATTCTGTCTTATCAATCAAAGATCTCACAAAGAAGTATGGCCGGATTACTGCTGTCAACAATCTTTCGTTAGAAATAAAGAAAGGGACTGTTTTTGGTCTCTTAGGGCCAAATGGTAGTGGAAAAACTACGACACTTGGAATTATTCTCGATGTTATTAATCGCACAAGCGGTGAATACCAGTGGTTTGGAGAAGCGCCATCGAAAGAACATCGAAAAAGAATAGGAGCTATTTTAGAAACTCCTATTTTTTATCCTTACTTGTCAGCTACAGACAATTTAAAAATAGTGGCTGAAATAAAACAAGTTCCTACTGACAACATCGACCATGTTCTTCGTCAAGTAGATTTATACGAACGTAAAGACGATAAATTCAAAACTTATTCGTTGGGAATGAAACAACGGCTTTCCATCGGTTCAGCATTACTATGCAACCCTACCGTAATGATTTTGGATGAGCCCACCAATGGACTCGATCCACAGGGAATTGCCGAAATACGAAAGCTAATTATCGAAATAGCCAAAGATGGGAAAACCATTATTTTGGCTTCTCACTTATTGGATGAGGTTCAAAAAGTTTGCTCACATTTCGCTGTCTTAAAAAAAGGAAAAATGATTTACACAGGGCTTGTAGAAGATGTTTCCAAAGGCGAGGAAACTATTGAAGTATTTGCCGAAGATGAAAATTTAGAGCAATTACTCAATGACTATGAGGGTATTAAAAACATAAACTTCGATCATAATAAATGGATCGTTTCGTTACACGATGGGCACAACAGCATCACCTTAAACGCATATCTTATTGCGAATAAGATTACTGTTTCTCATTTAGTGACCCAGAAAAAGAGTCTCGAAAAGCAATTTCTTGAGGTACTTGCTGCTTCTGATGAATAATTTCTTCACCCATACGATCAAAACATGCTACGTTTATTAAAAATAGATTTTAAAAAATTTGTCAATTATCGCACTTTTTGGGTGTTGATGACATTATATTCCGTATTAGTTGTTTCCATCCCAACTACTGTGATGGAGTTTTTGAAATGGTTGAAAGTAAAAGGCGCAAACTTCAATGAATTCGACCCATTACGTGTTCCCGTCTTGTACTTTCCTGACATTTGGCAAAATATCACCTATGTATATGCGTTCTTGAAAATTGTATTGGCCATTGTCGTTATTATTTCGGTTTCCAACGAATTCAGTTATAAAACCGTTCGTCAAAATATCATTGATGGAATGAGTAGAATAGAATTTGTTGGCTCAAAGCTATCTACCATTTTAATGTTGAGTCTCTATTCTACACTATTGGTTTTTCTCACAGGGCTTATCACAGGGCTTATCTACACTCCTAACTACGATTTTACGGATATTTTTACGGGTATAGAATTTGTGTTCGCCTATTTTCTTGACGTACTCTTATATTTATTGTTCGCTTTTCTACTTACAGTACTTATCAAACGTTCAGGACTTACCATTGCACTACTCGTAATCTATTTGCCGTTAGAATATATTTTAACGGCCAATCTTCCGAATAGTATTGACTTTATTGGCGCATATTTCCCAATGCATGCTATGAATAACCTTATTGAAGTTCCTTTTCCTAAATATATATTCCAAGAAATTCAAGACTATGTAAGTATGAAATCCGTTCTCGTTGCACTCTTCTACATTGTACTTTTCCCACTTGCGATATACAAAAAATTAAAACAAAGTGATTTATAACGTCTTTTCTTTAGACCAACGCATTTAACAATAGAATTATTGTTAAATGCGTTTGCCCTGTCTTTCCTTACGATTTATCTATCTTCAGATGTAATGGATAAGGGTCATCTATATCCACTTTTTAGTTTTCGTGTACGAAGACTGCTCTCGAAGTCAAGTACGAGAACAGGGGCTTCATTCAAAGCAAATTAATAATCTGAATAGGCTGTAGGGGTAAGAAAAATAATATCTGCATGCGAAACATTGTTCTTGTATTTTTCCATGCTAATCAATTCTTTCCACTCAGGTGCATCTACAAATGCTTTCCAATGTTCATCACGACTTGCCTGATCCGAAAATGTGGTCATGTACACCAAGTTAGGCATCTTAGCACCTGAAATCACTTCTGCATAAAACACCGCATTAAATGCCAGTCTGTCGAAGAGCTTCACTTCACCTCCTGCATTAAACATATCTACTTTATTGATATAATATTGTTCAGTAGGTGATTCATAACTTCTTAATTCATATATCCGTTCCGACCTTGGCCCCTCCAATGGTGTTGCCATCATTTTAGGCATATCTACAAAGGCTTTCATCAAAGTAGACTCTATACGTTGATAAGGAGGGCGGTCATAAGGAGCATTGATATAGTCACTCCCTGCGGTCTGATGATTTTCATCTTTCACAAGCTCCTCTTCAAGTGAAAGAAATTGATCTATTGAATGAAATGGCACTAGAACATACGTTCTTCGAATGGAATCTTCTTCACTTGGTATTTGTTTGAATACCCCTACTGGACTTATTCCAAGTTCCTTTAAAGCAGGTAAATAGGCTTCTTTAAGGTAGTGGTCAGTAGTTACAACTTGACTATCGGTTTCAAAAGTATATACTTTTAGTTGATAGTATTCTCTACCCTCTTCAGTAAATTTATTCGCTTCATGAGTAGGTAAATCTACATTGGTATCAGGCTTCACTTGATTGCAATTTAACATACCCAACGCAATTGTCATAAAGAGGAACATCTGTACTACTTTCATTTTTTTTACTTTTTGATGAATATAACGGTTATCTATCGCCCATTATGGAATCTAGCGATTCACAAATATACATTCAATTAAACACTTCATCAATCCTACAGCTTTACATTTAGTGAAATGTAGTTGCTTCCTTGACTTTCTAAAGGATGCAAGCATTTAAATGGAAACAAGTTATCACTTGTTACTTAACACAAGTTAAGCAATATCATTACACCTGTTTACACTATATTTAAACAATCGCTTCCTTCCTCAACTATATTTTATTTTCTTTACTACAAATTTAGAATATGGCAAGAATACTAACAGGAATCCAGAGTTCTGGACGTCCACATTTAGGGAATATTTTGGGGGCAATACAGCCTGCAATTGCATTATCAAAAAATCCATCAAACGAATCACTATTTTTTATCGCTGATTTGCACTCTCTTACTACCATAAAAGAAGCGCAACTTCGAATTGACAATACGTATGCTACCGCTGCAGCTTGGCTTGCCTTTGGTTTCGATACCGAAAATAATCTGTTTTATCGTCAATCGAGAATTCCCGAAGTGTGCGAACTTGCTTGGTACCTTAATTGCTTTACTCCTTTTCCTATGCTAGCCAATGCGCATTCGTTTAAGGATAAATCTGACAAACTAGCCGATGTGAATGCAGGACTATTTACCTACCCTGTATTGATGGCATGTGACATTATTATGTATGATGCCAACATTGTGCCTGTTGGAAAAGATCAAAAGCAACACCTAGAAATGACGAGGGACATCGCCAGCTCATTCAATAATAAGTATGGGGAAACCTTTGTAGTGCCTGAGGCGCGTATTGATGAAAGCGTGATGGTAATCCCTGGGCTTGATGGACAAAAAATGAGCAAATCTTATGGCAATGTAATTGACTTGTTTTTGCCCGACAAACCATTACGAAAACAAGTGATGTCAATTAAAACGGATAGTACTTCGTTAGAAGACCCAAAAGACCCTGATAACGACACCATTTTCGCTTTATATCAATTATTAGCAACTGATGATCAGGTCGAAGAAATGCGCAATAATTACACAGGTGGAAATTATGGGTATGGCCATGCCAAGCAAGCGTTATTCGAGCTAATCACTTCCAAGTTTGAAAAAGAAAGGGAGTTATTTAATTTTTATATGGAAAACACCGATGAAATAGAAAAAAAGCTCCAAGAAGGTGAAGAAAAAGCGAGAAGTATTGCACGACCCGTTCTCGAAAAAGTAAGAAAACATTTAGGGTATAGTCTATAACCTCTTTAAAAGCGGATACTACCTAATATAAACTATTTATATAGGTAGTATAGAAGGGTTATGCTTTTGCAAAAGCTATTTTATTTTCAAATTCTATCGCCCTTTTTTGTTCCCCTCCATAAATTCAGATAAACTTGTAACTATTTCTTCAATTTATCTGTTATAACATCTAAATGAAAATAGCTGTATTTAGAAAAGAGCATTTTAATGCCGCTCATCGCCTTTTTAATCCAAATTGGAATCATGAAAAGAATGATGAAGTGTTTGGAAAATGTAACAACCCAAATTATCATGGTCACAATTACGAATTAGTTGTACGCTTGGTCGGTGAACCTGATCCATCAACTGGATATGTATATGACATGAAAGAGCTGAGTAAGCTTATCAAAAAACATGTTATTGATATCTTTGACCACAAAAATCTAAACTTAGACACCCCCTATTTTCAACACTCTAACCCTACTGCAGAAAATATTGCCGTAGTAATCTATAAGCTGCTGAGAAAAGAAATAGAAAATCAATACGAACTAAAAGTAACACTATATGAAACTGAAAGAAACTTCGTTGAATACCCCGCATGATAGCGATGAACTAAACGACCATGTAGGTTCGTCATACAACACTCCCATGCGCGAGGATGCCTTTTCTATTGACGATGACACCAAAATAGATCAAATAGAAGATCATTTCCGTTCTATCATGACTATTTTAGGTCTCGATTTAGAAGATGACAGCTTGAAAGGCACTCCTAAACGTGTTGCTAAAATGTATGTGGAAGAAGTATTTAGTGGCCTAAACCCAAAAAACAAACCAGCAGCTAGACTTTTTGAAAACAAGTTCAACTACAATGAAATGCTAGTTGAAAAAGACATCACTTTTTACTCTCATTGCGAACATCATTTTGTACCTATTTTTGGAAAAGTACATGTGGCGTATATCACTACTGGAAAAGTAATTGGTCTATCAAAAATCAACCGAATTGTACAGTACTATGCAAAACGTCCTCAAGTACAAGAGCGGTTAACTGTCCAAATTGCAGAAGAAATGAAAAAAGCGTTAAAAACAAAGGATGTAGGTGTTGTAATAGACGCTACACACTTGTGTGTAGCGTCTAGAGGTGTAGGAGATACAAATAGTAAAACAGGGACTGCTCATTTTAGTGGTGAATTCAAGAAAGAAAATGTTAAAAAAGAATTTTTAAATTATATCAATAGTAAATAAATAGTACACACTGATGTCATTAGAAAAAGATATCCAACAAGAAAAATTTGAAAATGAAAAACAAAAAGTTTTTATCAATCTACTGTATACCTACCAGCATTTAGTTACTAAAATTAGCGCTTTATTCAAATCATTCGGTATCACCCGACAACAGTACAATGTATTACGCATATTAAGGGGGCAGCACCCGAAATCAGCATCCGTCAAAAACATCAAAACAAGGATGATTGATAAAATGTCGGATGCGTCTAGGATTGTGGAGAGACTGCGTATTAAAAACCTAATTAAACGCAAACCTTGCTCCTCAGATCGAAGAGTTGTAGAGGTATATATCACAGAAAAAGGATTAAAATTGCTAAACCAAGTAGATCCTTTGGTAGCTGAATTTGAACAAAATGAAATTTCGTTGTCCATCAACGAGGCAAAATCACTCAATCACAGCCTCGACAAGCTTCGAGAAAACAAATAAGCAGGGTACTTTATAACTTACTTTCTTATAAGAAATGAAAGTACTGAAATGTCAAGGGTTAGTTTTTTGACTGATAGGCAATACTCATTATTTAATAACACTGAATCGCACTCTAGTTTAACAAATAGTACCCTATCTATACCTATAGAAATAAAAAATCAGCTGTTAGTAAATTTCGATAAGCATTACATTACAATTTTTTGTACTTTCGCAATTCAAGATTTTTAACCCTAAATAACTACACATATGGCATTTGATATTGAGATGATTAAAAAAGTTTATGCCTTAATGCCCGAGCGCATAGCTGCTGCAAGAAAATTGATAAACAAACCGCTAACCTTAGCTGAAAAGATACTATATAGTCACCTACATTCTACTCAAGACCTTGAGAATTTTGAAAGAGGAAATTCATACGTTGATTTTGCTCCCGACCGAGTAGCGATGCAAGATGCTACCGCTCAGATGGCATTACTCCAATTTATGCAAGCTGGAAAAAAGAAGACAGCTGTACCGTCTACTGTACATGCCGATCACTTAATACAGGCAAAAATTGGAGCCGACAAAGACCTTCAAGAAGCCATTAACAATAATAATGAAGTTTTCAACTTTTTATCCTCCGTTTCAAATAAGTACGGGATTGGATTTTGGAAACCAGGTGCTGGAATTATACATCAAGTAGTATTAGAAAATTATGCTTTTCCTGGCGGAATGATGATTGGAACAGATTCACATACAGTAAACGCAGGTGGACTAGGCATGGTTGCT
Source organism: Cyclobacteriaceae bacterium (assembly GCA_029881895.1). Lineage (GTDB taxonomy): Bacteria > Bacteroidota > Bacteroidia > Cytophagales > Cyclobacteriaceae > JAOUKH01. The sequence goes on from JAOULS010000162.1 coordinate 6,616, forward strand.
ATTGGTGTTGGTGGTGCCGATGCGGTTGATGTGATGGCTGATATGGCATGGGAGTTAAAAATGCCAAAGCTCATTGGTGTTAAATTAACAGGTAATTTAAGTGGTTGGACTGCTCCAAAAGATGTAATTCTAAAAGTAGCAGGTTTACTTACTGTAAAAGGTGGGACAGGTGCTATCGTTGAGTATTTTGGAGAAGGTGCTACTGCTATGAGTTGTACTGGTAAAGGTACTATTTGTAATATGGGTGCTGAAATTGGTGCTACCACTTCAACGTTTGGCTATGATGAGTCCATGGAGCGTTACCTTCGTGCGACAGATAGAAAT
>JAOULS010000163.1 GCA_029881895.1 Cyclobacteriaceae bacterium
AACCTGAGTAATATAATATTTTAGATTTAGTACTACCACTAGCCAATGACTTCGCTTGTGATAGATAGTTATTTACTTCGTCCCACTTTTGATTTTTACAATACAAAATACCCAAATTAAGATAGGGTTTTGGGTTATTAGGGTTTGCTGAAATCCCTTGTTTATACACTTTTTCAGCATCAGCATACCTGTTTATTTTTACATATAATATGGCGAGATTCGTTAATGCAGCGCTGTAGTTAGGAGCAATCAGTAAGCATTTATCAAATGTGGAAATGGCATGGTCATAGTCTCTTTTTTTATATTGTATCAACCCTAGTAAATTCAACAATTGCGGTGAATTGGAATAGCTATTCGTTAGTGAAAGAAAATAATTTTCAGCTTTGTCCCATTCCTTGTTGTCGTAATGCATTTTTCCGTTGAGATAGATTGAATCACTTCGCCATGAATAATCATCATTAGTATCTTCAACCTCTGATTCAAATTCCCAAAAATTTTCTGATACTTCGTTTTCGTTACTTGTAGAGACTACAATTACGTCTGGTTCATTACTTAACCTTTCTGCCAGTACATCAAAATAAATAATAGCAATCATGATTAACACAAGCAGTATCAAAAAAGGAACAAATGTCTGAGAAATGTTTTTTATAAATTTCATTAAGCTTTCTTTAATTGATCTATTCGTTCTAAAATCCCCATTTGGTTTACATTTTGAATTTCTATTCCTGGGCGTGCATTCACTTCAATGATTAAAGGCCCTAAATTTTGATCGATTACAATATCAAGACCTAAATATTTTAAAGGTAAACTCTTAGCCGCACGCAAAGCAATTGCAAGTATGTCATCCCAATAGGGTATTTGAAGGCCTTCAAATTTAACCCCACTATCGGGATGAGAGGAGATATACTCCTCCCCAGTAAAGCCTTTTCCAATGACACCCTTATCTAAATCTACCGCTACTCCTATAGCACCTTGATGAAGGTTGCCCTTTCCGTCAGACTCATCTGTTGGAATTCTTATCATACCCATTATTAATTGATCTTGATAGGCAATAATTCGAATATCAGGAATCCCATTAGGGTAAATGTTTTGGAACAATTCGTGATTGACAATACAATATTCTATTATGGCTTTGTCCTGTGTGCCAAAAGAATAAACGCCAAATACAATATTTGCAAGATGACTAAATATACTCGCTTGTGTGTGGATTTTTCCTGAAGGAGTTCTCCAACTTGATTCATCAATTTTTGTTAAAATCAATATCCCTCCTCCTCCTCTTCCTTTTGCAGGTTTTATAGCAATGGTATCATACTTACTTGCTTCAATCCATTTTTCCTGCATCCCTCCTAGCGACTCAATAATGACATACGTTGGGGTAGTTGCAATATCATGTTTGTGCAAATGCTCTTTGCATATTGATTTATCATCAGACAAACTGAAATGTTTTCGTTCATTATTGGGGTATATAAAACCAAGGTTTCGTTGATTAATACCAATAACGTTTTTATTAAATCGAGCTATTTTTCGGAAAAAATCTTTCATTACGCTAGTTTAATAACCACTTAAAACGTGAAAATTCAGACATTCGGAAGCCAATCCATTTACCTAGGATGAGGCTTATCCCTATTATGGCTAAAAACAACTCAGGGAAAGCAAGAAAAATTGACTCCATGGTACTAGAATTCATCGCCATATAGGCAAATACAATCACCACAACAGTATGTAGCGTCATTTTCAATGATTTAATCATGCCATCCTCCATAATAGAGCGAGCAAAACGTTCCGAAGTAATGGTGACAACAACAATGGGGAAAAGTGTGATATAAGCAAGATTTTGAATTTCAATTTTAATACCAAGAATTGAGATTAATAAAAAAGCCATCACCACCACCACGAGCATAATCACCATTTTGGGAGTGTATAAAATTCCAATTTTTTCGAGTGGGAAATGCACCAAGCTTACAATAGCTATAACAATAATAAACGCTATTATTCCCCACGTTAATCCTGTCTGTCTACAAGCTATCGCCACTAATGCAGGAAGGAAAACACCAAATGTCTGCAAACCAATTACATTTCTGAAGAGTGCAACCACCAATGCACCTAAGGGAAGCATAATGATAATTTTTAGTAACCCTAACGGGATACCTACATTTTCAAATGCTTGCCATGCCTCATACGCATTAAAAGGGTGCGAACTAAGCTCGCTAAGCAGTGTTGGGTTGGCCACTAATTTCTTTCTAATATTAAAATTATAGTCAAAGTGGATATTAGGAGTATGTGCAAATAAAAATTTATCTCCTTTATAAAGAACGAGATAATTATGCGGTAGAAAGGCAAAATGATTGTTAAGTGGATCAAATGGAATCCAATACCCATTTACATATACTTCAACCCACTGGTGTGATGTTTTTTTCTGACCTGTATCTAAAATAATTCCGCCAACCAACCTTGATGGAATACCTGCTTGACGTGTAAGCGCAACAAAAAGTCTGCTTTTTCCATTACACGAAGCTTCTCCCAACCTTGCTGCTGTAAGCGCATCGGTTAGCCCTTTAAATGGCTTTGGGGTTAAGCCATAAGTATAATCGAAAATATTCTTTACCGTCTGGTATACCTTTTTTGTGTCACCCACTTTTTCTTGATATATATCAAACAAAAAAGGGTGATTTACTTGAATGTTAGGTGTGGCATCAAGGTATGGAGCAATATCTGGAGGATAAGAGTTAGTGATTTGGAGTGTAGAGTCAATCATGTATTTTACCGACTTTCCCAAAAAACTAAAACTATAATTTATTAACTGATTCCCGTTCGTGCTTGGGTTGTCCCAATTGGCAATTCTTCCATTATTGTTCTGACTAATATTCAACTGAAAACTACCTGAATTATGTACTTCATCGTTTATGGATTGATGATCGTCACTTACAGGAAGAAAGGAATTAACATTTATCACACTATTGTATCCCTCAAGGCTAATGTTATAGTCCACTTCGTAACTAGTTTTAGGAATTATGTTTTTAAAAGAATAATTCCAAAAAAATATTTTTGTCAAAATCAGTATCGCAGATATGATAATGAGTGAATAAGCGATAACTCTAGTGCTGGAAAAAGGTTTTTTTTGACTCAAATTCATTTTTTAAGCTTTTATTCAAAAAGTTCATGTTAATGCACTGTGTTCTACATTAGTAACCATATTGCTATACAACAATGTTGATTTTTTTTAGCTTGATTGGTTCTTTTCATTATTTTTGTATTTTAATAGTTGTTTTTATGATTCAGAAATTTTTTCCTCTAGATAAAAATTACATTTTAGAAACGGCACAGCTTATCCAAAAAGATGTGCTTTTATATAAGTTATCGGAAACCGTTAAGAAGAGCTATATGCTTCGTCATAACCCTATGGGGCTCATTGATGACACTATTTTAACGATACAAAACCACGAACAAATAGGCTTAAAAAACCTAGAAGCTTTTTATAACTACTTAGCAGGCGTATACCGATATAAGTTTGGAAACATTCAGCTTGATTTGCTTTTTGATGGGCGTGACCATTTGGAAAAATATAAAGATGATTGGAAAGAACAATTTCATATTTGGCTAAATGAATTTTGTGCAAACCCTTATTTCATCAAAACGGTACTAGAGCTGACCGTGTTTTACAAAGAGGATAATGTTACTGAATTGGCTCAAAAAAGATTAATAGGCTATATTCACAAACACCTCGAAGTGAAAATTTATAAATATAAAGGGGTGGTAGAAATGAAAGTAGCATAGTACTTTGTTGTAGTTAATACCTCTATCACAAAATATTTCTGATTTCAAATAATTATAGTGAAAAGCACTTACCTATTAACTTTTTCATAAATTCAAGTCATAAAAAATAAATGAATCGCTTTAATTTAAGCAACAACTCACATAGAAAATAAAATTTAGTGAAGGCACATAAAAGAAATGAAGGCACGCCCTTTAATCCTGATATCATAAAAGGGATAAGAGTTAATAAAAGTGCTGTAGAACGTAGGGCTTCTTCATTGGGGAAAAGAAGGTCAGTAAAAAAAGAATGGCAAGCCGCCTGGTTATTAAAAGCGCTTTCCTGTATTGATTTAACCACTCTAGCAGGCGATGACACCGAAGGAAATGTGGTGCGCTTATGCTCGAAGGCCAAACAACCCGTTCGTAAAGATTTGCTTAAAGCAATGGGAATGGAAAATGTTAATCTGACTACTGGGGCAGTTTGCGTATATCATAATTTTATCCCTACTGCACAAAAAGTATTAGAAGGCACCTCTATCCCAATTGCAGTAGTATCTACTGGGTTTCCTGCTGGACAAATTACATTAGAGCAAAAAATTAACGAAATAAAAGCATCGGTTACGGCAGGAGCAACTGAAATAGATATTGTAATTAGCCGTTCCTTAGTGTTAACAGGAAACTGGAAGGGATTATACGATGAAGTAGCCTTGTTTCGCAACGCATGTGGTGAAGCACATTTAAAAACAATACTCGCTACAGGGGAATTAGCCACACTAACGAACGTAGCAAAGGCCAGTTTTGTGTGTATGATGGCTGGTGCAGATTTTATAAAAACGAGTACTGGAAAAGAAAGTGTAAACGCTACACTTCCTGTTAGCTTAACCATGGTGCGTGCCATAAGGGACTATCACGAACAAACAGGTTTTAAAGTGGGATTTAAACCAGCAGGAGGCATCCGAAATGCAAAACAAGCATTGGAATGGTTAATATTAATGAAAGAAGAATTAGGGAATGACTGGTTGTCGCCAACATTATTTCGTTTTGGAGCAAGTGGTTTGCTTACAGACATAGAAAGACAACTAGAACACTTTGTTACAGGCAGGTATTCTGCTACGTACAGACACCCAATGGCATAAACGAACAACATGAACATTAAAAGCATATACGACACCATGGAATATGGACCTGCACCAGAAAGTGCTAGTACGGCTTATGATTGGCTAAAAAAGCATAATAATCAGTTCGAATTATTTATTAATGGGAAATGGGAAAAACCATTATCTGATAACTACCTAGATAGTATTAATCCTTCCAACAAAGCCTTTTTAGCTAAATCAGCAATTGCGAACCCACAAGATGTTGATAAAGCGGTTGATGCAGCTAAAAAAGCCTTGCCCGAATGGTCGAAATTAAAAGCACATGTAAGGGCGAGGTACCTATATGCCATTGCACGTCAAGTTCAAAAACATTCAAGATTGTTTGCTGTATTAGAGACATTGGATAATGGCAAGCCCATTCGAGAGTCGAGGGATATTGATATTCCATTAGTAGCTAGACATTTTTATCATCATGCTGGTTGGGCTCAAGTAAAAGATACTGAATTAAAAGAGTATAAAGAAGTGGGGGTAATAGGTCAGATTATCCCGTGGAACTTCCCTATGCTCATGTTGTCATGGAAAATTGCTCCTGCCTTGGCGATGGGCAATACAGTTATATTAAAACCTGCTGAATTTACACCACTTACGGCTCTATTATTTGCAGAAATATGTGAACAAGTAGGCTTGCCAAAAGGTGTGGTAAATGTGATAACTGGTGAAGGTGCTACTGGTGCAGCGCTTGTTGACCACAAAGACGTTGATAAAATTGCCTTTACGGGCTCTACCGAGGTAGGTAGAATTATTCGTAAAGCGACTGCGGGTACAGGAAAAAAACTTTCCCTAGAGTTAGGCGGTAAATCGCCCTTTATCGTTTTCGAAGATGCTGATCTTGATAGTGCTGTTGAAGGTGTTGTAGATGCGATTTGGTTCAATCAAGGACAAGTATGTTGTGCAGGATCTCGCCTCCTAGTGCAAGAAAATATTGCCGAACAATTTTATAAAAAATTAAAAGCTAGAATGGAAACCCTAAGAGTAGGGAATCCACTAGATAAAAGTATAGACATAGGGGCAATAGTCGCCCCTGTTCAAATAAAAACGATTGATGAACTTGTAAATAAAGGAGTAGAAGAAGGATGTGCACTATGGCAGCCTTCTTGGGAATGCCCGAAAGAGGGTTATTTCTACCCTCCTACACTTTTTACTGACGTTTCCCCTTCGGCCACTATTGCACAGGTAGAAATATTTGGTCCTGTATTGGTCTCCATGAGTTTCAGAACCCATCAAGAAGCAGTCAAATTAGCGAATAACACCGTATTTGGACTTGCCGCTAGTATCTGGACTGAGAATATTAATCTTGCGCTTGACATAGCGCCAAAAGTAAAAGCAGGTACCATTTGGATTAACTGCACGAATATTTTTGATGCGGCATCTGGTTTTGGAGGATACAAAGAATCTGGATTTGGTAGAGAAGGAGGAAAAGAAGGGCTTTACGAGTACATGAAACCTAAAATAGAGGAACAGTTTAGTGATCAACCTATCGTACATTCAAAAGTTAAAAAAGGGAATAGTAGCCCTTCGAAGCAAGGACTACCCGAAATAGACCGAACAGCAAAATTATACATAGGAGGGAAACAATCTCGCCCAGATGGAGGGTATAGCCTTACTATTTCGGATTATACTGGAAAGGCTATGGCCGAAGTACCAGAAGGAAGCCGAAAAGACATAAGAAATGCAGTGGAAGCGGCACATGCCAACAGTTCTTGGGAAACTATGACGGGGCATGCACGAGCGCAAGTACTCTATTTTTTGGCGGAAAATCTATCGGCACGAAAAAACGAGTTTGCAACTCGACTGAGCCAAATGACAGGTGGTGATGAAGCCTCTTCAATACATGAGGTTGAACTGTCCATCGAAAGGATATACTATTACGCTGCCATGGCGGATAAATACGATGGTAACGTACACCATACCATCACCAGAAATGTGACATTGGCAATGCCTGAGGCAATTGGTGTAATGGGCATTACTTGCCCAGAAGAAACCCCTTTACTCGGATTTGTTTCGATGATAATCCCCGCTATTTCT
>JAOULS010000164.1 GCA_029881895.1 Cyclobacteriaceae bacterium
TTAGAGAACCTTCTGACAAAGTAGTGAATTCAATAATTGATTATTCTCGAAAGAGATAACAATTTTTGCACATTTAATCTCATTACTTCGATTTCTTTTGTAACCCAAAAGAAGCATGGAAGAGGTATGTAAACCCTTCACCTAGTTTAGGAAAGTGTTCTTTTCACCACTAAATAGTCTCCTAAAAATTGAAATAAATTTTCTAAAATTAACTGCATTTTGCTAAAACCCACAAACCAGCGAGGAATTGCCTCTTCGTTCCGATACTATCGGAACGAAATCATCGCAATGACATTTGAGTATTATTACTACTAAGGAAGAATCATCAAAGTGATTTTTTCATGTATGCTGAAAGATTGTCTGCCTAATAGGTCAGACAGGCGTTCTTCGCACCTACAGGCAAATCAAACAGTCTGAATGTAAAAAAATTACCTTACTCTATCCACCGACCTTACCAAATCTTCATCTCTTTTGATAAAACGCAATGCCATTCGGTTAAACACCATGGCGATAGCGGGTAGGATAAGTCCTAATCCAAAACCAACAGGGATATGAGGAAGCATTTGCCTACCGATTGTGTACCAAAACCATCCTGCAGAGGCTAACGTAGCCACAATTAAAAATGAATTGAGAACGCCAAGTTTCATTTGTAAAACTCGATTATTAAACTTAAAAATCTCGACAAGCCCAACGATAATAGCCAAAACAGCGAATATACCTACAGCTATATATGGAAAAAAGCTGACGATTGGTTCTGCTCCTTCTTCTTCTAATGTACGATATTGAAAAGCACTCATTTCATGACTTTCCCCTGTTTCAATATCTATCTTCGCCCATTGAGGTACAAATAAGAAGGTGGTCATACTTGCTACTACAAGCACAAGAAATATAGTTTGGATTCTTTGTATCATAATAAAGCTGTTTTTTTGCCTGCTAGACAGACAATAATTTTCTATTGAATAATTTCGACTTAAATTGCAGTGCAAATAAACGTAGTTCGTTTGAAAACAGAAACAAAAGTCTCCAAAATTGAATAAGAATGATTCAACAAGCGTATATTATTGATATTTTAAGAACCCCCGTTGGGAAATATGGGGGCACACTAGCAACAATTCGTCCCGATGACTTAGCCGCTCACGTGATAAAAGCTTTAATAGCACGCAATCCTAAATTACCCCTTCAATTGATTGAAGATGTAATCATAGGAGCAGCCAATCAAGCGGGTGAGGACAATCGAAACGTAGCTAGGATGGCAGGACTGCTAGCAGGTTTACCATTAGAAACGGGAGGTGTTACTGTAAATCGACTTTGTGCCTCGGGCTTGCAATCGATAATGGATGCTGCTCGAGCCATTATGCTAGGCGAAGGTGCTGCCTACGTGGCAGGAGGAGTAGAAAGCATGACCAGGGCACCCTTTGTGACTTCCAAATCAGAAACAGCATTTGGAAGAACCTCTGAAACATTCGATACGACTATGGGCTGGCGTTTTATCAACAAATCATTGTCCAAATTGCATCATCCTTATGGCATGGGAGAAACGGCTGAAAATGTAGCAGAAAAATGGGGCGTGACCCGAGAAATGCAAGACCAATTTGCTTTTAATTCACAGTTGAAATATAAAACCGCACATGAAGCTGGAAAATTTAATAATGAGCTTGTTACTGTAGAAGTTCAGCAACGAAAGGTCGATTCAATTATTTTTGATAAAGACGAACATCCTCGTATCTCTACTATTGAAAAACTAGCATCGCTTCGCCCTGCTTTTAAAGAAGGGGGGACGGTGACAGCAGGAAATTCTTCTGGAATAAACGATGGTGCTGCTGCCAGTTTGATTGTGAATGAAGAAACAATCAAAAAATATGGCTTAACCCCTATCGCACGAGTTGTATCTATGGCAATTGCAGGAGTTTCCCCCGATTACATGGGGATTGGCCCTGTTCCTGCCACACAGAAAGCATTAAAAAGAGCTGGACTCTCTATGAACGATATAGATGTGATAGAACTTAACGAAGCATTTGCAGCTCAATCGGTGGCATGTATGAATGATTTAGATTTAGATCCTGAAAAAGTAAACATAAATGGAGGGTCAATTGCCATAGGGCATCCGCTTGGCGCAAGTGGTACACGAATAAGTGCCACCTTGATTCATGAAATGAAGAAAAAAGAAAAAGCAAAGTATGGGTTGGCCACTATGTGCATTGGCGTTGGACAGGGAGCCGCTATGATCTACGAAAAATTGTAAAAAATGGCTATAAAAGTAATTGGTTTTGATGCAGATGACACCCTTTGGATAAACGAAAATTATTTTAGAGAAGGAGAGAAAAAATTCTGTGCGTTGATGCACGCCTATCTTTCTGAAGAAAAAACCATGACCCTGCTGTACGATAATGAAATGAATACCTTAGATATTTATGGATTTGGTATAAAAGGTTTTGTGCTTTCGATGATTGAAACGGCTTCTCAAATAATGAAAACAGAGTTAGACAATATCACTATTGATAGCATTGTGACCATTGGTAAAGAGATGCTTCACAAACCCGTAGAGTTATTTGAAGGAGTAGAACAAACGCTACAAGCTTTACAACATAGCTATCGGCTTATTGTGGTCACAAAAGGCGACTTACTGGATCAGGAGAGGAAATTAGAGAAATCAGGCATTACACATTACTTCCACCATGTTGAAGTGATGAGTAATAAACACGAAGCCGATTATTTAAAACTCATTAAACACTTAGACATTGACCCATCATCATTTTTAATGGTTGGAAACTCACTCCGATCCGATATACTACCTGTTACTAAAATAGGAGGCAAAGCAGTATATGTACCCTACGACATCACTTGGCAACATGAAACAGTTGATACACATGACCTTCATGAAATAGAATACGCAACAATAGATAAACTACCTGACCTGATCAACCTATTATGATGCGTCTATTTTTTGAAGTATCCTATAAAGGCACAAACTATCATGGTTGGCAGATTCAACAAAACGCAGCAACTGTGCAGGAAAAAATCAATAATGTTCTTTCAACTATCTGTCAAGAAAAGATAAATATCATGGGAAGTGGTAGAACTGACGCTGGAGTACATTGCGAACAACAATTTTTTCATGCCGACATTGACACTCACTTGTCATTAAACGATTTGCTCTATAAAATGAACACCATGTTACCTTTCGACATCGCTATTCACTCCATTAGGGAAGTGAATAAAGAGGCACATGCACGTTTCGATGCTTTATCTCGATCATACGAATATCGTATCAACACAAAAAAAAATGCATTTACTCAAAATACATCCTATTATTTTAATAAAATACTGGATGTCCGAACCATGAACCAAGCCGCTACGTTACTTATAAATGGTGAACAAGATTTTGAATGTTTTAGTAGGGTAAAAACAGAGGTCAATCATTTTAGGTGTTCCATCACTCAAGCTATTTGGGAGGAAAAAGGAGAGATACTTATCTTTAAGATAAGTGCCAATCGTTTTTTAAGAGGAATGGTACGGGCAATTGTAGGGACACTTTTAGATATTGGTTTAAAAAAAATTACGGTTGTCGATTTTGAAAAAATTATTGCAAGTAAAAACAGAACCGAAGCAGGTCGTGCTGCACCACCCGAAGGATTATTTTTAACTGGTGTTTCGTATCCGAAAGAACTATTCATATAACTATATTTGCAAGTATTAAAATAATTAATTTGAAAAAAGAAAAAACAGTTAGCGGAAAAATTCTTGATTTTCAGGTCTTAAAGAGACTTATGTCGTTTGTAATACCTTACAAAGGGCGTTTTTCATTTTTAATATTTTTAACAGTTGCATTAGCAGCCATTGCACCCACTCGCCCCTATCTTATACAATATACACTTGACAATGATGTAGCCGTCAATAACCATCAAGGGTTATTGAATATGATTTTACTTTTGATAGTAATCTTAATTACACAAGCAATTATTCAATATTTTCACACTTATTTATCAGGATGGATTGGGCAATATGTAATCAAAGACATACGTATAAAACTCTACCGACATCTACTGCGATTACGCCTGAAATTTTATGACAACACCCCCATAGGTCAGTTGGTGACACGTACCGTGTCAGATATTGAAACGCTTTCCGAAGTATTTAGCCAAGGGCTAGCTGCCATGATAGCCGACATGCTTCAACTAATTTTTATATTAGGAATAATGTTCTATACCGATTGGCGATTAACATTAATCAGCTTGTCTATGTTACCTCTCTTTCTTTTAAGCACCTATGTGTTTAAAGAGAAAATTAAGGTGGCATTTAATGAAGTTAGAAATGCCGTAGCTAGTTTAAATACGTTTGTACAAGAGCACATATCTGGAATGAGTATCGTTCAGATTTTTGGTAGTGAAAAGCAAGAATATAAAAAATTCAAAGCCATAAATGAAGAACATAAAAAGGCTAACCTTAAAACCGTAAAGTATTATTCTATTTATTTCCCTGTAGCGGAAATTTTTAGTGCTTCTGGTTTGGGTTTACTTATCTGGTACGGGGCACATGGTGTATTGAACGAAAATGAAACAGGAATAACCTTAGGTATGCTCATTGCCTTTATCATGTATATTCAAATGTTTTTCAGGCCCATTAGAATGATTGCCGATCGTTTTAATACACTTCAGTTGGGCATTGTGAGTACCTCTCGGATATTAAAACTTTTGGATAATGACGACCATATTGTAGACAAAGGCAATCAACAACTAAAACACATCGAAGGGAATGTGAAATTCGATAATGTATGGTTTGCTTACAACGATATAGACTACGTATTAAAAGGAATTTCATTTAACGTGAATGCCGGAGAAACATTAGCACTTGTTGGTGCTACAGGAGCTGGAAAATCATCCATTATAAATCTCCTAAATCGTTTTTATGAAATCAATAGAGGAGAAATTTATATCGATAATCTAAAAATCAAAGATATTGATTTAGACAATTTAAGAACACATATAGGCGTAGTACTTCAAGATGTGTTTTTATTTTCCAACACCATCCGTTACAATATTACATTAGGTAATCCCGACATTACAGAGGAACAAATTATTGAAGCGGCAAAATTAGTAGATGCGTGGAAGTTTATCAATAAATTAGAAGGTGGGCTAGACTACAATGTGATGGAAAGAGGAGCTACATTATCAGTAGGGCAGCGACAGCTGATCTCCTTTGTACGCACATTGGTGTATAACCCTGAAATTATTGTTTTAGACGAAGCTACATCGTCCGTTGATACCGAAACGGAAGAGCTGATTCAAAATGCAATTGAAAAAATGATGAAGGGAAGGACTGCAATTGTAATTGCTCATCGACTTTCGACAATCAAAAAATCAGACAAAATTATTGTGCTAGATAAAGGAGAAATAAAAGAAGAAGGCACACATGATTCACTACTGGAAAGTAATGGCTTTTATGCCCAACTTCATAAGTTGCAATACAAGGAAATCACATAACATGAATTAAAAATCGACATAGATTAAAACAGCTAAATAGAGTATTCGTGTTACACTAAAGAGAATGTAACCCATCTTTTACAACTCAAAAAATCACTACGAAGGAAGGGTTCAATAGAAACTCTAATAAAAGTCATTCTCAACGCAAATCATTAGAGCTTAGTTGTTAGACAGCATTACTACTAAACGTATGAATGTTTTCAAGTTCTTCTTTTTTATTAACTCTTTCTTCCTCAATATCAAAGTCATCTTGTAGGCCTAACCAAAACTTAGCAGAAACACCAAAATATTTAGATAGCCTTAGCGCAGTATCGACCGTAATTTTTCTGCGACCTTTTACTATTAGACTAATTCTAGTTTGAGGAATAAAAGTGTCCTTTGAAAGTTTGTATGCAGAAATTTCAAGGGGCTTGAGAAATTCTTCAAGAAGAACTTCACCTGGATGTATGTTTCTTAAATTATTCATTGCTTATTCGTTTAATGATAGTCGATTATTTCAGTTTTAAATGAATTTCCATTATCCCAAATAAAAATGATCCTCCATTGTTTATTGATTCTTATACTATGATATTCTTTTAAGTTACCGCCAAGTTTTTCCAGTCTATTGGAAGGAGGAATTTTTAAATCTTGGATGTCTTGAGAGTTATTCAACATCCGCAGTTTCCTTCTTCCAATTTCTTGAATTTCATTTGGCAATTTTTTTGACCTTTTACCATTCCATATTTTTTCGGTTTCCTTGTTTCCAAAAGATTTAATCATACTACCTTTTCACGTTACTAACGTTAAAGATAATTAAAAAATTTCAAATAAAAAAAATATAGATTACAGGACAAAAGCATTTAATATTTCTTCATGTACGCTATAAAGCGCCAAGGTTTATCTTAGTAAAATACGGCCTCATGTTAATGATCATCACATGTTTTAAAAAAAACTTGTAACCTTTTATAGAAATCACGAGGTGAATTCAAAATCGACACAGGTTAGATAGCCTAAATGGGCATAATTATGCCCATACTTTTGTTCCTTCTGTACAATTTTTGCACATTTCTATTTCTGAACGCCCCTTGATTAATGATTTTCTGAAATTTATGTAATTATCATTCCCCCACACTGACTTAAAAGATTCAGTAGTAAGGTTTCCTAATACATAGTGCGCATCTTTATCAAAACAACAAGGCACTACCTTTCCGTCCCAGGTAATTACGCATGAGTGCCACATCTTCCAGCAGTGATTAAAAAAACTATTTTTGATGAAAAATTTGCCTTTGGATGAGTCAAATTTATATCTTGAGTACCGTTGATTATCAGGGATTAGTGGTGACCCATTCTCATAATCATAAATTTGAGCTGTTTTAAAAGCAACCTTATCAACTCCTAATTCTTTTCCTAGTTGCTTTACCTCTTCAATTTCATGTTCATTTGGTTTTACCACTAAAAATTGAAATACA
>JAOULS010000165.1 GCA_029881895.1 Cyclobacteriaceae bacterium
CTTCCTTTAAAATAGGCTCAAGCGTTCTGTAGTCAACTTTCAAACTTCTATTATCGAAAATATTTGACGCTTCTTTACCATTTCTTTCAATGTGTTTGTTTTGTTGCATTTTTATTTTCGGCTATTGTTGGAGTGAAAATGTGTGATAAAGTTAATATCTGTCAAATATATCAATTTTCATAACCTCTCCGAATTTCATATTGTACAATAGGAATTTCAACATTAATCTTAGTCATATTATAGCTAATTATGATAAAACACTTCTTATAACCTTCATAAAGAGGTAATTGGTCTAAACAATTGTTATTTACTAAGACCTGGCAGGTCTATCCTCATAACTAAGTCTTTATAACTTGAGAGTGCTTTTCGTAATATATAGCACTATTTACTAATGAAATATTATAAATATTAGTATATTCTAGTATATTACATTAACACTAATATAGGTAATATAAAAGCCATATGTGTGATGTACGCATGTTGTATGTAATGTGCATGCATCCTTAATAAGATTAGACCAGATGGAATCGAGAATGTCAAACAGAAAACTATCGTTGATTATTGCGTTTGTTTATGTGGTATTAGGGACATTTTATTCTTACTATGCTATTAACAACATGATTTCAGATGGAATCATCTATTACATTTTCTTTCCAGTTTCTTTCTTACCTCAACTAATATTGTTCACAGAAAGAGATCCATTTGTATATATTTTAATCTGCCAAACGATAACGCTAGCAATTACATCAATCTTTCTATGGTTTTTTATTTCTATAGTTAGGGCAAATAAGAAGCAAGTGAGTGATAAACATACTGACAGAGTAAAATAGAAACACTACATACAACATTCTGTATGAGCGCATACGCTTCAATAGTTTACTGTTAAGTAAGTGCAACTCTCCCGTTCTTTTTGTGTTTTGAGTTCTTCGCTAATATTGGATGGTCTTCCTTCAGGTAATTTTGTAGATAAGCCTGCACGCAGGTTTCGGCTCAAAGGAGGCAGTAAGTACTTCGCCCAAGAATCTGCCACTTGGTAGCAAACACAAAAATCACTAGCTTTCATCTTTAATTTGCCACTTGGGGCGTACGCTCCATACAGTGGCGTTGCCAGTTACCAATTTCAATATATGAAAGGGTTCAATCTATTTATATTCTTGCTCATCTCGATGGTTAGTTGTTCTATTTCAATGTCAGATAAAGAAACTGATCCTATCACATCTCCTACAGGCAGATACAGTGTTAAGGCCACTGTTAATAGGACTGATGAGAGTACAGCGGATTATGCTTATGTTATTATTCATGTCTTTGACGGCCAGACAAAACTTTATGATTTTAATAGTCGAGCAGGCGATTTCAATAAATGGGCATTAGGCTGGACAAAAAGAGGTGATACTATTGTATTACAAACTAGCGATATTGGTGATAGAGCATGGACTATTGATTCGGAAGGCCCTAATGCTATTGAAATGACACCTGAACTTCATGGAATTGCCAATGAATTAAAAGTGCTGAAATATGAATAAAGTGTCTGGCAACAAAAAGTAAGAGCGCATTTGGACACTCACATTGCGAAGTCCTAAATGCTATCGTGCGACAAGGTCGCACGTTTTGGGTTTGGCTTTTCACATCTACTTTCATCGCAACTATGTAGATGATTAACTAGACGCATCAGTTACAGCGCATTTCAGTATGACTAGGAAGTTACCCTTCAACGTGCTATTTTTACTTCACAGAAAACAAGTAATTAAACGCGCATTGCATATGCGTTGTAGACATATTATGAAGAAGTATCTTATTTGGATTTTATATGTATGTATTACTATATCTTTGGTTGTAACAGCATATACTCAAAAAATTAGTATTGAAATTGCAACTGCTGAATTCAATGATTGTATAAATTCATCTGAAACATATGATCTCAATTTACAACTTGAAATACAAGAGGATAGCATATTAACCCTTTCTAAAGAACTCAACATTTTGACTCTTAAAAATGAAAAATAGAAAAACCATATTTCATGTTGTTTTCATAATAGCTATAATGGGACTAATTGGAACGAATATGAGTTTGAGAACACAAGCTAATCAAGCCAATCAACAACTTATTCAATGTGGACAATTGGATCAGTTTAAAGTTGATGACCTCAAGATTAAAGTAGTAACAAGAGATTCAATAATTAGTAATTTGATGATTCTAATTGACAAACTAGGTGCAGAAAAAGCTCTATAACATTGCCTATATTGCATGGGGTTTTTGTTGGTAAAGAAAGCTTAGTTGTTTTATTGCAGTTTCGCCATTAGTTATTATTTTTAAATTATCGCATGGCTACATGCATTACGGAAGGTAGTAGAATTCTAAACCCACGCAGTATAGGCCAGCGTTATAGCTAGAGTGAGTGAACTATATCAATACCCCCAAACGTTCTAATTATCTCCTTAAAACCATTAATCACTAGTCTTTCCATAACAGAGTCTGTACATCAATACTGCTGCTCGTTTTGCTTGTACTGAAAGCATGTTGATATTTCCTGTTTCGTGAATGGTATGGTCGTCAGCACCACTTAGTCCCATGCCATCAATGGCCATGTCCACCAGACCAGAAGTAAACGATACATCTGCAGCACCTGCTTTTCTGGGGTTAACAGGTTCAACGCCACCAAAACCAAGGTCTTTGCTTACTTGTGCATAATATTTTAGTAGTTTATAATTTCCTTCAGAAGGTGATAAAGGAGGATATCCGCCTTCATTAAATATTAATTCTGCTGTTGTTCCCTGAAAATTTTCAGCTACAATTTTGTTCATTATTCGCTTAGCTTTATCCAGTTGTTCTAGAGATACTGCTCTTATATCGCCCGAAACCGTTACTTCTTGTGCCACAACATTACTCTTCCCGTAGGCAGTGCCTCCACTTTTCCCAATATCAAAATTGGTTGATGTTCCGCCTAAAATAACTCCAGGATTAAACGTTAAATTTTCCTCATTAGAAAGTTGTTGGTAGAATTTAAGTAAGATTCTAGAAGTTTCGTAAATAGCTCCCACGCCTACTTTTTCAGTAAATATCTGAGAGGAGTGAGCTGCATTTCCCTTTACTTTCAATTTCCATCCTGAAGATCCTCTTCTCGATACCACAATTGTTTTTGGATCGCCATCGGCATTTTCAAATGCCAATGCAATGTCGGCTCGCTCAGCAGCCTCTACCAAATCCTTTTTCGATAATTCAAGCGGACTGCCACTTTTTTCCTCGTCACCAGTCATTACCACTTCAATATGCATATCTTTGAGTAAGTTGGCATCTTTCAAAGCCTTTAAAGCCGTTAATATAATCACGTCTCCACCTTTCATATCCACTACACCTGGCCCTTGCAATATAGAATCGTTTAGCATTTTGTAGGATTGAAAAGGATTGTCTGGCTCAAAAACTGTATCTAAATGACCAATTAATAATAGTTTAGGTCCTTTTGTACCTTTATTTACTGCTACCAGATGCCCAGCTCTATTAAATCCTTTTCCGTCTACCCATTTTGTTTCTAGCCCAAGTGCCTCGAATTCTTTCATTAGCATAGTACCTACCTTTTTCACCCCTTCGAGGTTCATTGTTCCACTATTCACATTAATAATTTCTTTTAGTAGTTCAATGGATTCTGTATTGTGCTTGTCAACAGACATCACAATCTTCTTTTCTATTTTTGATTTTTGGGCAAAAGATATTGTACAAATGCTAATCAATAGGGCGATAGATAATATTCTTTTCATAGTGGATGTTTTATCAAATTATGGAAAAATTAAATGTATAGATACAAATTAAAAATACTGATACAAAAAATAATATTACTTCAGGCTACTTAAAGCAGATTTTGCCTTATTGTCAATACTATTTTTGTATTCATGTCCTTTGTAGTTCATGGCTATTTTAAAATATTTTTCAGCCATTTCGAGTTTCTTTTGATTTTTATAGATGTAGCCCAGTTGCAATGCAGCATTAGCACCAAAATACCATTCAGTATTAACTGTATTGTTGATGGTTACCTTATATAGGGCAATTGCCATAGTTATTTTATTCGTTTTGTGATAAAGTCTTGCTTTGCGATAATCGTATTCTACTTCATCAATTTTATTAGCAAAATTAAAATTATCAATTTGTTCAATAATGGTATTGGCACGATCGTAATAGCCACCATCAATGGCATATCGTAATCTAAGGATGATTGGGTTGGACAATGGTATATCCATTAGTTTTGAATGAGCGTATTTATCAGCTTCGGTATGTGTAGTGCCATTGCTTATAGCTAACTCTATAAACTCTAATGATTTTTCTTTTTCACCTAGCAATAGATAATTAAGTGCAATTTTGTAATAGGAATCCTTAATAAAGTCACTCCCTTTTTGGGTATTAACAAAGTGATTGTACCACGAAATAGAAGAAGAGAAATTGCCCTTTTGTAGCATTATTTCTGCTTTTAAGTATTCTAGAATAGGGAAGGAGATATGTTGTTCTTTATTTTGAACAGAAAGTAGGTGATTAATAATGTTCAATGCTTTTTCACTTTCAGCATTTTTTATTAGTAATGAGGCATAAAAATAACCAAATAATATATTGTTTTTATTGGCTTGATATAAAGGTTTTAATTCGTCAACAGCTATACTTGAATTTTGCAAAATATAGGAATTTACTAGCGATATCAGTATTGTTGCTTCCTTATGATATAGGTTATTGCTATTTGCTAATAGGTCTAGTTCTAACAAACCCTGCTTAGTTTCACCGTCAAACCCTAAAATTGATAATGCCCATTGATAGTTAGAAGGCACTGACCCTATTATAATGTGAATTAATCCATAGGTCTTATAATTAGGTAAAAATTCAGGATATTTTTCAGTATTTGATTTAATGATTATATACGCTTTTCTTAAGCTCAAAACGCTACTCCACTCTTCATTATGTTTTAGATGCACTAGTGCAGATTGCAATTGCATTTCAGCACGATAAAAATTTTTATATGGAGAATCACTATCAAAATCTTGGAGGAGGTCATAACTATAGGAATGATATTGCTTAAATTCCTCAAACACCTCATCGTTGTTATCTATAATTGCCCTAATGGCTTTTGATAGGTGGTTTACGAATAAGTGTGAAGGGGTTTCTACTGAATCGACTAGGCGGCTTTCTGCCTGATCAAGTTTAAGGGATAAAACAAGTTGATATGCTTCTGCTGTAGTATTATCTGGTTGCCATTGTGCAAACGTATTTGCACCAAAAAATAAGAATAGAATAACGAAAAAAGGGTAAGTGAACTTACTTACCCTTCTGTTTAATATGTTATGATTTATGTCTTTTTTCAAACAAAGATCATTTCATTTCTCTACTTTTTCACTGTTTTCGTTTTACGTGTAGTTCTTTTTGGTTTTTCTTCTACAATCACAAACTCCACATCTGATAATATACGACCACAATGTTCACAAACAATAAGTTTCTTTTTCTCCTTTATGTCTGCCTGACGTTGTGGTGGAACTACGTTAAAACATCCACCGCAAGCATCTCTTTTAACAGTAACAACAGCTAATCCATTTCTAGCATTATCTCTTATTTTGTCATAGGCATTTAGTAAACGTTCTTCTACTTTTTTCTGCGCTTTTTGACGAACACCCATTAACTTCTTTTCTTCCTCCTCACTTTCTGAAGCAATTACGTCTAATTCAGATTTTTTAGTCTCTAAATCTTTGGTTCTCTCATCAAGAGTTGTCTGCGTGTTACCTATTTCTTCTTTTTTAGCCTCGATTTTAGAAAAAGCTTCTTTAATTCGTTTTTCGTTAATCTGAATTTCTAATGCTTGTAACTCAGTTTCCTTTGTTATAGCATCATATTCTCTATTATTACGAACATTGATTTGTTGTTCATTATATTTTTTTATCAAAGCTTCAGAATCTTTAATAGCAGATTTCTTAGCACTAATTTCGCTCTCAAGAACTTCTAAATCAGCATTGAATTTTTCAACTCGAGTTTGATATCCAGCTATTTCATCTTCAAGGTCTCTTACCTCATCAGGTAAAGCTCCTCTAACTTTAAATATTTCGTCTAATTTTGAATCTATCTCCTGAAGTTTTTCAAGAGCTTCTAATTTTTGTGGTACGGTACTCTCCATGAAATTTAAAAGTAACTTATAGGGTTAGTATTTACTTCTGATAAACAGAGTGCAAATGTAGTGAATTTTTTTATTAAAATATCATAAATTAAATCTTTAGTAAATACCTCACTTTCATAATGACCAATATCGCAAATCATTAACTCATTTTCTGCATCAAAAAATTCATGGTATTTAAAATCTGCAGTAATAAATACATCAGCTTTAGCACGTTTGGCGTTTGACAAAAGGAAGCTACCTGCTCCTCCACATATTGCAATTGTTTTAACGGTATTATTAGAGGTAGTAGTATGCCGAATTACATTTAAATTCATTTTGTCTTTCAAATATTTTAAAAACGCCTCATTGTTCATAGGTTTTTCTAGTTCAGCAACAATGCCACTTCCTACTTCTTGATTGTAGTTTTGTAACGTAGTAATATAATGTGCAACTTCTTCGTATGGGTGACTTTGATTTAGTGCAGATATAATTTTATGTTGAATATGTGATGGAAATACAACTTCAATTCGATCTTCATTTACATTTTCTTCAACTTCAGCACTACCAATAAAAGGATTAGCTTTATCATTTGGCTTGAAAGTACCTGTGCCAGAAACACTAAAACTGCAATTTGAATAATTTCCAATGTTTCCTGCTCCAGCATCATACAGGGCTTGTTTTACTTTGTTAGAGTGGTTTTGAGGAACGAAGACTACCAATTTCTGCAATAATTCCGTTTTAGGAGATAATATTTTAGGGTTTACCAATTTTAGCTTATCTGCTATTTT
>JAOULS010000011.1 GCA_029881895.1 Cyclobacteriaceae bacterium
AATTAATTGAAGGCTTTGGTTGATGAATGGCATGATTTGTAATCGATTGATCAAACCCCAGCATTAATATGAGTTGGGAATTGAATTTATAACGCATTCCCGCACTAACAGCAATAGCATCATTTTCCATCCTTTCCCAAGATTCGTCTGCTTGTTGCTCCCATTTTGTGACATTGTAATGTGTATATGATGGTGCTAATTGTGCAGAAAACTTAGATCCGAAACGTCTCATTATTATTAACTGATTAAAATAATTATATCTATCTGATGCATTTAAATAGTTTTCTTTCTCCAGTGTTTCAATGCCCATATTTCCATAATAGGTAAGTGAAATAGGCATTGAATTGGATTTGGTTTGAGTAAGAATGGCATATTTAGCATTTAAGTCCAATATCATCTTGTTTTTTGTAAGCCCGAGACCTACGCTCAATTTGTTAATTGGTGTATAAGCTAATCCCATGCGAATGTTTGAAGGGCCATATATGCCACCCAAATCTCTATTTCCAGAATTCATCACACCAAATCGATGTTGAATTACATACTCAAATGTATTTTTATTATAAACTACTCCTGTTTGGCCATCAAACCACCAAGCACTTTCGAATGCTGGTCTAGCAGGTTTTTCAGCTTTCTCTTCTTTTTTATCTTTGATTTCCTCTTGTGCATTAACGGGTACAGCAATGGCAAAAAACAGTATTAGGGAAAACAATGATGTGCTTTGCTGAGCGAAACGTATTGATTTTTTAAATGTCTTTTTCATAGCGTTATGGGTTAGTCGTTAGTTGCTCCTTCTTTTATCCATTTCAATATAGTAGCAACTTCAGTAGGACTGGCGTACTGCGCCATACTTCCACCTGAATTTAATTTTGTATATAATAGACTTCCTTCTGGGTCAGTTGTGTTCACATAACCATTAAGTATGGCATCGTATGAAACATCTGACAAAAGATTTAAAGGGATGCCTCCACCATTATGACAGCTAATACATTTTGCATCAAAAAAAGGCTGAATTCCTATTGTATAGCTTACTGGCTCGTCAGGGAGTTCAACTACTTCTGGAACTACTTGATCGTAATAACATCCTGAAGCAAAAAGCGTAATAAGCAACAGACCAATGTTGATGCAATACTTTCTATTATTCATTTTCATAGTTTTAGCATTTTAATTTTTCAAATACTGTTAATCATTTTTTGCTCCGTCTTGAATCCAACGTAAAATAATGCCCGATTCTATAGCAGTATAATTTTGTGCATGTGTTCCTTGTGGTTTTGAATAAATTATACTGGACGCTGGTAACGCTAGATCAACAAACCCATTAGAACTAATACTAGCATAGGAATTTCCTTGTGTTAAATTTAATGAAGGTTTCACACCACTAGGGTTATGACAATAGCTACACTTTTCAGCTGTATAAAAAATGGGTTCTACATCAGTTGCAAAAAATACCGGTCCAGAATCAGGGATGTCAGTAGGGAAATTTGTGCTGCTTGAAAGTGCTTTTAAAAGGTCTTTCATTTCATCTATTGTAATATCATAATCACCTACCATTGGTGGGGTAACACCTAGTGCACCGTACTTGGTTTTATGTTGTAGTTCATAAGGCTTATTTCGTGCAAATCCACCAATTCCCTTACCTGCTAAACTAATATCTAAGCCATCTATACCATGACAACTTGCACAATTGGCAGCGTAATAAGAATTGCCATTAGCCGCATCACCATCTTTTCCTAAACTTTGAAAAGACGATGTTCCAGTAGGGTAAACACCATTATAACGTGCTACGTATAACTCATTAACATCAAACATACCTTCTTTCATAAACTTTACAATGTTCCATATTTGAGCATCGGTAAGTATTTCGGTGTAGTCAGGCATTTTATCTCCTTCGGTAGCATTTGTGATAGGATCGTAAGTAGAGAAGTTGTAAGATAAATTTCTTCTGCCTTCAGTTTTTGTCATAGCTTCAAATAGTTCATCGGCAGTTTTTGTCTGTGCTAATTCATATATGTTTAGACTGGAGACATTTGGTCTCGTAATTTGAGGAGCTCTATTATTATATGAGCCCTCTGTACCTAAACCGTCCCATCCATGACAACTCTTGCACCTCAAAAAATCACTATTTTCATTATACATTGATAAATTTGGGTCGGTTTGATCAAACGCTGCTTCAGTTGACCAATACTGATCGTACATAATGCCTCCGAGTCCAATATCAGCCTTCTCATAAGGAGGAATTGGTGGTGCTGGTACTGGGTAATCATGTGTACAGCCAATTGTTAATACTAATGCTAGCATTATAAATGTACTTAGTAATCCAAATCCGTATTTCAATTTCATGATGGTAGTGTTTAATAATTTGTCCGTTTATACATGTATAATATAATTATAATTTTATTTAAATGTATAGCGTATTAACGTTTTTGATATCTTATCAATTAGATCTTCTTGTTTGGGAGTGTCGATTTCAAACGTTGTACTCATTTTTTGAGAAAAACTTTGCCACTCATCGTTGTGCCAGCTATAACTTTTCTTATCAATATTTATAGCTAATTCATTAATAGCTTTAATTGTATAAACCACTTTTAAAATATGCTCATCATCATCATAATTAGTCAATTTACTTATGGGCGAAAGACGATTCACATTAGAATGTGGAGGCATCATTTCTGTTTTTAACACCCTAGTTCCTCTTTCAACGTTGCCATAAAAAGGCCATCCTTTGGCCGCAGATTCTTCTGACATAATGTAATCGTATTGCACCATGTGTTTTGAAACTTCATTAATGATTTCAATTGTAATTTCATTTTGCACTTCGTCTACAAATTCAAAATAAAAATGTTTCACACCGGCTACATTTTCATCTTTACTTTGCGTCCCACAGCTTGTGTTTAAATAAGCTATGAAAACAATTACAAAAGGTGCGAAAATTTTGGAAAACATTTTAAGTAGAATTTAAACCTGTGAAAATTAAAAAAAAGGAAGCCATTTTGTGACTTCCTTTTTTTTATCTAGTTATAGTGCTTTGGTAACTTGAAATGACACATCAATAGTTACATCATTTGTTTGACCAATATGGCCTGAGTCTACACCAAATACTTGAAAAGCTGCAAAATCGAATGTTCCCTCAAAACTTGAGTAAAGTGTTGGAGCTCCTGATCGGTTTGTACCTTCAAATCCCGGAAAAAATTTAAAAAACATAGAGACGGGTGCAGTTACTCCATTCAGGGTGAAGTCGCCAGTTGCTAAATAACCATCTCCATAAGCTTCTATTTTGGTTGATTTAAATGTAGAGTACCTATTTGCACTTGCAGGGTTGTCATTTTCCATCCCAAGGTATCCATGGACACAACCTAAGTTATAGGCCATTGTTACTGCATCTTGCCATAATGTCCCGTCAGAATTATACAATGGGTCGCGACCACCTGGGCTATCAGTATGAATAGTTAAAACATCAATAGTAGCTTCAATTTTACTTGTACTCAAGCTGAATGGGTCGAAATCAACATAAGTTTCAGTCAGCTCAAAACTACCTGTATATGTGGCGTTATCATTATCGTATGGGAAAGAAAAGTCGATATTGGAATGACTCCAATCAGCAGCCCAATCTCCTCCAACATAATTGTTAACTGCAAATGCGTCCGCTTGCCCAACTGATGCTAATGTGAAATTTTGAGAAACGTCAGCTTCCTCAACAACAACCAAAGCTCCTTCACCAACAAAGATGGCGCCAGTTACTCTACCTCCTGGGTTGTTTTGGTTCTCTGTGTCAAAATTTGAATAGATAAAATTACTTCCCGCAGATAGACCTGAGAACGAGTAGTTACCATTTGCATCAGCTACTGTAGCTACGTCATAAGCTGTAGTGGCTGCAGTTGCACCAATTTTTAAATACACTACAGCACCATCAGCAGCAATAGCAGTACCACTATAATCTGGGTATTGTACAGTTCCTGATATGCTGTAGGTGACAGCTTCTACTTCTTTTATTACTTCTTTTTCACAAGAACTAATAAATAACACAACCAAAAAGGCTGTTGTTAGTTTCGAGATTAAATTTAAATGTTTCATTTTTCTAAATAGTTAATTTTACTTTTATGTAACTTTTGTTACTGTAAATATCATAATAATTGATAATGAAAATTATGAGTAAGCGCAACAGAAAGTATGATTTTTGTCAGAAGAAAAACTATTCTACGACATAAATAAAAATTGCTATTTGAAAAATTTCCTGATTGATTGATTTCTTGTGATTAAAGTCGTGTTATGTTGCCAGTTTTACTCAAAAAAATAAAATATCGTACGATGAAAAATAGAGCAAACGTAATTATAGTTAGGGTATCACTAGGCAATCATTAACCGATAATTAAATTTAGTTGATACGATTGATGATTAGAGGCTAACGATATATTAAAAAATAGAACAGTTAAGGTAGGGTTAATATCATACTTACTCCTCAATATTATAGAGAAGTAAGAAGAGTAATTAAACATAAACAAAAAAGTAATACTACTATTGTTTTTTAATCATCTTACGCTATTTCTAAAATGGCTTCCTTCTTTCAAGTTGGTAGCCTGTAGGAGAACAGCTACAATGCCTAACATGAAAAAATGGTGGAAAACATTTAAAATGTAAGTGAATAGTTTTTAACTGAGGTGTAAGTAAAAAGACCACAAGTTATCAACTTGTGGTCTTTTTACTGGCTTTATAGATACGTTTTCTATTACAGTACATTAAGCACTTGTTCTTTTATTTTCTCTAACTCTTCTTTCATGCCTACTACAATTTGCTGAATAGTGGCATCGTTTGCTTTCGAGCCTATCGTATTAATCTCCCTTCCAATTTCTTGACTAATAAAACCTAGTTTTTTTCCATTCGATTCTTCCGAATTCATCACTTCATCATAATAATCAAGGTGCTTGGTCAATCTCACTTTTTCTTCACTTATATCGAGTTTTTCGATATAAAAAATCAATTCTTGTTCTAACCGGTTTTTATCAATTTTTTCTTCATCAATAAATTGGTTCATATTATTTGTTATTCGAGTCCTGATTGCTGCCACTCTATCTGGGTCAAGTGCCTCTACTTTAGTTAAGCCATTACGTATAGATTGGATGTAACTTGATAATTTTTCATTTAAAGTACTTCCCTCATCTATTCTAAAAGTATCACAATTATGTAATGCTTCTAAGAATACTTTTTTAACGACCTCCCAATTCAATTCATCACCTTTCTCATCAGTTTTATTAATGGTTACATCAGGAGATTGTAATGCTATTTTAAATAAATCACTTGAGTTGTCTCCTACAGAATTGGCCAAGGCTTTTAGGTCTTTATAATAATTTTCAAAAAGTGCTTGGTTGTATGATACCGAAGTGTCATTGTTTGCTACTAATTGATAATCGATGTTTACCGCTATTTTACCTCGAACAAGTTTCTCGGAGATGGCATTTCTGATCTCCATTTCCTTATCGGAGTAACTTCTTCCTGTACGCATACTTAAATCTAAAAATTTAGAATTTAGTGATTTAACTTCTACAGTTACTTCAAACGTATCATCAGCATATCTTGCTGTACCATAACCCGTCATTGATTTTATCATATTCACTTCGTTTATAAGCCACAAAAGTAGTTAAAATAACTAAAATGAATTGAAGATATGTGTCATTATAAATTGGTGTTAAAAGTCTAACCCTAAAGTTACGGTCAATCTCGGGTCACGAATTTTATAATCAATCACAGGCCATGCAATGTCCATTTTTAAATAATAACCAAGTACAACGGTTCTTAATCCTGTTCCATAGCTAGATAGCCAAGGGTTTCTGAAATTTTTGATTTGCGCTTCAAAAGCACCTTCTTTTATTTTCTTAATTCCTATACTGTTTTCCTTATCGAAGGGAGAGTTGCCCGTCCATGCCGAACCAATATCATAAAAGCCAATAAATTGCAAGTTTCTAAAGAAGTTGGATGAAATTTGATTGCTATGTAGGTAACGAACTACAGGGAAACGAAATTCAAAATTAGCTAACATAACATTTTCGCCATACAATTCAGCATAGTGATACCCCCTAAGATTTGTCACGAATTCTGAAAACAATAAAGTGGAACTGTTTTTTTCTGGCGAGAGATATAATGGGCTGTTTCCGTTAGTATTAAGATTTCTCCCAATCCAGTTATCCATTCCGCCTAGCATGTATTGGTGAGGAGCATTTCCGAAATAACTGCCATAAAAAAACCTAGAGGCAAATACGATTTCTCGATGTATTTTTTGATAATGCCTAAAATCGAAACTCAACTTAGTAAATGATTGATCTACCTTCGACATTCCTTCGTAATGGTTCAAAGAGGCTTTCATTCGAGTACCTATAATTGAGTTAAGTTCGTTTACAATCGAATTATCAAAAACAAACTCAATCTTACCCCCTCCATAGTTTCCTTTTTTGCTATCGGCAAAAACTAGCGGACTTCCTGGAGGTGATATCTGATACGAATTGTCAAAACGTGTGGTAGCGAAAAAAGGCTTGATTGTTACTCTAGATTTAACGCTAAACGGATATGAAGCACCTACTTCAAACTCATTTTTCGCATATTTATGTAGCGTCTCGTCAAAAAATATAGTTTTTCGATTAAACCGTATTTCAAAATCGATTAACTGCTTTAAATAGTAATACTCGCCATAGATGTCTCCACTTTTAGCATCTAACGTAAATTGTGCTCCGCCTCTAAATTTATGATTTTCTAGCATATCATTCATTCGAGTATTTATATTTATCCCAAAATTCCAAAGCGGGTCAAACATAAATGAGGTCACTAAATTATCTGCACTAAACCGTGATTCATATGGGAAAGGTCCTTGAATATCTGATTTTTTTCTAAAATTCCGATATTGTGCCAAAAATGAACCATTTTCTTTTTCTTTATCCTCAACTTCTTTATCAAACACATAATTATCGGTGTTAATAATGTCGGTTTGTGTGTCTTTCGTTTCTTCACCAACAGCAATGTCAGCCTCAAATAATTTTTCAAGGTCACTTTTAGGAATTTGTTCAGCTGATGAGCTGTAATCGTTATCTATAGCTTCTTCATTTTTTCTTTTCAATCGTTTTTGTGCAATCTGTTTAGCTTGCAGTATTTGTTTTCGACCACTTGCTGGTGTGAATACATTTGTTTCAAAATCGAAATCTTGATCATAATAGAGTCTTTCATTTTGATCGTCAAGCATTACATATCCCATACTTTGTGCCGTCAGATTTAGATCGTAATCACGAATACTTAATTGATAGTTTGTGATTTGAGAGTAGATCTTATTAGTTAGATTGTAACGGTATAGGTTGACAATTCCTTTTTGGTCAGATAAGTAGTAAATATTATTACTAGAAGTGGCGGTAGGGTAATAATCTTTACTTAAAGTATTTGTAATTCGGTGTAACACGTTTCGAGTAGTGTCAAGGTTGTAAAAAAACAAATTGTAATTGGGGCTGATCTCGGTAAGACTCACTTTTTTCTTTACATCCAGTGTGTCACTAGTCCTGTTTGAGCTGAAAATAATTGTATTTGTATTAGGCAAAAATGAAGGGGTAATATCGTCATACAAATCATTTGTTAGTCGCTTTATCCGGTCTCTGCGAGTGCTTAAAAGATAGATATCATTTTTTCCGTTTACTTCGGCACTTATTGCTGCTAATCTTCCATTTTCATTGAATGAAATGCTTTTTACGTTCGTAATTTTATAAAGGGGTCTTGAAAATTTGTTTTTTGTGAGTAAATCGTACAGCCAAAATTGCAAATTCCCTTTTTCATTATTAATAATCCCTAACGTATTTTCATCTGCCCAGTCAATGACCATGATTTCTGGATCAATTTGCTGATTGATAACCACAGTGCCACTTTTCAATACAATCGTCTCTTTACCATTTTCTAAGTTTATAATGACCACTTGATGTTTTCCTTCCTTCCCCCTCGTATAGGCCATAAACCTTCCTTCGGGGCTAATTTTAACTTGGTGTAAGTCGTAGCCTCTCTTTCCAGTTGTTAGAGCACTCGCTTCGTTGGGAAGAATGTAATGATTGGTAAGCTGGTTGTTCATCCCCGTATAATATTCTTGCCATTCTATCATTAGTGTGTTGAAGGAAATGCCCAATGTAGCAGTAATGCTTTTCTCCTCATTACGGATAATGCGTGTATAGTTCAAAATGTTAGAAATGTTGCTTCTTCCATAGCGTTCTGCAATAAAATTCCATATGGAGTGACCTACTATTTTAGAGTTGTTATGGTTGTGCTTTTTTAAATTTTTAGGGTTGAAATTTATCATCAATTCACGGATATAATCATCCATTTCCTCGTTCCATCCTTTAGCCATGTATTCGGAAATACCAAGAACGAACCAGTTTGGTAAATTAAGTAGATACGTACTTTGGAACATGTCTTTTAAGCTTCCTCCAAACAACATTTCATTGACTAAAAATTGGGATACTTTTAAAATCAGTTCCTGTTTTAATGCCTGTGCTGTTCCCGGATTAGCAACTTCTACATAGGGTTTGATAAATTTTGTTTCTCCTCCTACATCAAAACGATTATCATCGATTCCAACGTTACTCTGTTGCATGTCTTTTACCGAATTGTATAGAAATATTTTAGTTTTTGAATAGGGAGGATACCCAATAAGGTCAGTGATTTTATCAAACTCTTCTTCCAAATAATTGGAAACTTGCTTTGCCATTAGATGGCCATCATCATAAAAATAAATATCAAAATTTTCAGCACTAAAGTATCTCCATTTGAATTCTTTGTATTGCACTCGGTTTTTTCCAAATGTAACATCAGATTCTTGCGCCTTCAATTGAAAAGAGAGGAAGAGTGCTAAAGAATATAGAATAATATTTTTATACATGCGATTTATAAATTCATTAACGGAAATATAAAGAATAATAGCGACTAATATTTGCTTCAACATCTATAACTTTTTCATTTACCAAAAAATCAGCAAATTGATTAGCGAAATAAGGTGCTAAGGTAACCCCTTTTGCTCCTAATCCATTAAAAACACCTACTTTGTCCAACTCAGGGTGCATTCCTACAAAAGGCTTTCGGTCTTTTGTTGCAGGGCGAATACCTGCTCTTTGTCCTTGAATAGTGTAGGTTGGCTTAAAAATGATTTCTAATTTATCAATTAACGTATTTCTTCCCTTTTCTGTTTTATCATAGGTAATATCTTTTGTGTCGTAGGTGGCTCCTACTAGAAATTTTTCATTGTTTCGGGGCATAATAAATACCCCTCGATTATAAATCATATTAAAATTATCTTTAGGAATAATTTCTAACACTTCTCCTTTTACTAAACTAAACGGCAACCAATCAAAAAAGGTGCTACTTTTTTCTTCTATACCTGTACAGAAGATTATTTTTTTAGCATTGAAATTTTTATAGATCACATTGTCACTTATTTCTAAACCACTCGGATCGAATTTTTCATTCAATACTGCCTCTTTATTTGTGAAATAAGTTCTACTTGCTTTTAAAAATTTCGGAATATCAAGGTATCCACAATTTTTTAATTCTAATCCACCAAAATCATCGTTCAGATGTTGGCTATATGCAGGTATAGTATGTAATTGTTTGATAAACGGAGTATGATTTTCGTCAGCACTCTTGCCCATCCATTCATTTTGTTCTTCTAAAGACACAAATGGTCGGTAAATGGTTGTGTTGAATAAAAACGATTCAGAAAGTTTTTGCTCAATATTTTTATAAAATTGATTCAAATAGTCGAAAAGCTGATGAGCTTTCCAGGTAAGCACCATTTTTCTTCCTGTGACAGGATTAAACAATCCTGCTGCAATTTTTGATGAAGTATTATCCTTTTCTTCATCAATTATTAACACTTTTTTCCCTAACTTATGTAAGTGGAAAGCTAAACTAGTGCCAGCGAGTCCCTGCCCTACAATGATATAATCGAATTTATTCGTCATTCGAAATACTAATTATGCTATTTTTGAACAATAATATTACTACAAAAAATTAATTTCACGTTCATAACGAGTATGATAACAATTAAAACTTTCACATTTAATCCATTTCTTGAGAACACATACCTATTATATGATGATTCTAAAGAATGTATAGTTATAGACCCAGGGTGCTATGAAAACCATGAAAAAGAAGAGTTGAAAGATTACATCTCTTCTCATGGGTTAAAGGTAGTACAATTGCTTAATACACATTGCCATATTGACCATGTTTCTGGTAATCAATTTATAAAAACCACATATGGAGTGCCTCTTTCTATTCACAAATTAGATGAGGCTACGTTAAATGCAGTACCATCGTATGCTTCTTCGTATGGATTTCAGCACTTTGAGTCTTCTACACCAGATAATTTTTTAGACGAAGGAGATCAGGTTTGTTTTGGAAATAGTTGTTTAGAAATCGTTTTTGTTCCAGGTCATGCTCCGGGTCATATCGCTTTCTATAATGTAGAACAAAAATTCTGTATAGGAGGAGATGTGCTTTTTGATGGAAGTATAGGGAGAACGGATTTACCTGGAGGAAATCATGAACAACTTATAAAAAGTATTCAATCAAAATTTTTTAGTTGGGAAGATGATATGGTGGTGTATTGTGGCCATGGATCTACCACAACCATAGGAAAAGAAAAACGCTCGAACCCTTTTTGTGCAGTAACGTAATTATGAAAAAATATATTCCAAATACACTTACTAGTTTAAATCTAGTCTGTGGCATTATCGGCATCATTCAGGCATTTAATGGTGATTTGAAAATGGCAGTTTCATTGATTTGGTTAGCAGGTCTATTTGACTTTTTGGATGGATTTGCCGCCCGACTTTTAAAAGTTAGTTCGGAAATAGGAAAACAGTTAGATTCTCTTGCAGATATGGTGACTTTTGGGGTTTTACCCTCTATTGTTATGTACCTACTTATCGATGGATATGCAGCAAACAATATATTGCCCTTTGTGGCATTATTTCTTGCTGTATTTTCGGCATTGCGTTTAGCTAAATTCAATATTGACGAACGTCAGGCTACTGGATTTATTGGTTTACCTACACCAGCAACGGCCATATTTGTTTCGTCTTTACCTTTTATCCTTGATAACAATTATATCGCTGGCTACATTGAGTACGTACCGATAGTGTTAATTGTCATTACTATTTTACTTTCAGTTTTAATGATAGCTGAGTTGCCTTTACTAGCACTTAAGTTTAAAAATTTTACTTGGGTAGATAATAAGTTGAGGTATGTGTTTTTAATTATTTCAATAGCTTTATTGGTCACCTTTCAGGTAGTATCCGTACCAATGATTATTTTAGTGTATATTCTTGCTTCTATAGTAGAAAATAGACGCTCAGTAACGGTATGATTTTTTATGAAACGTTTTGTGCAATTTATCTGATGTAACAGCGTTGAAACAGAAATCGAAAGAAAATGAGATTTTACCTAACTAATATTTTTTACACGGCTATGATTCTCCTGTTGTTAGGAGGGTCAATTTCTTCTGCCCAAAATAATTCTGTACTATCTGAAGGAGACTGGTATAAATTAGCGGTATCAAAAGAAGGTATATATAAAATTGATTATAGTTTTTTGCAAAACATTGGAATTGACCCCACATTGGTTAACCCCAATAACATTAAATTATATGGAAATGGGGGGAAAATGCTCCCTCAAAAAAATAGTGATATTCGCCCTATCGATTTAATAGAAAATGCGATTTGGGTAGAAGGAGCAACTGATGATAGATTTGATGAAGGAGATTATATCTTGTTTTTTGGACAGTCACCAGATAGTATTGTATACAATAGCAGCACTAAAACGTTCGACTACTCAACGAATATCTTCGAGAATAACACATATTACTTTCTTACGATAGGGAATACCATTGGAAAGAGAATTGGGGACGCTTCTGATCAAGGAACAAATTTTCCGCTAGTAGATACCTATGATTATTATCAAGTATTTCAAGAAGAAAAAACGAGTGTGATCATCTCAGGAAGAGAGTGGTATGGAGATAGATTTGATGCCACGAATAGTCATGAGTATTCTTTTGATATACCTCAAGTAAAGATAAATGGAAACCTTACAGTAACAAGTGCTGTAATGGCGCAATCCTATGCCGAATCATCTTTTGATGTGTTTATTAATAATTCAAAAATAGGCACTCAAATTATTAATGGAGTAACTACCTATGAGTATGGAAAAAAAGGGCTGGATAACACTTCTATTATTAACCATAGTAGCCCTAGCGAAAACATTATTGTTAAACTCATTTATAATCGCAACAATTCAGGAAAATCAGTGGGTTATCTCAACTACTTGATTGTTCATGCTGAAAGAAATTTGGTTCAGCAAAATGAACCAATAACGTTTAGGAGTGTTTCTAGTGTAAATCAGCCTCTTTCTACATTTTCGATATCAGGAGTTAATGCAAATAGTGTTGTATGGGATGTTTCCAATCCATTTCAGCCTTTAAAGCAAGAAACCTCAGTTAGTGGTAATCAATTGATGTTTGGAGCAGTAACCGTTTCGTTAAATGAGTATGTACTATTCGATAAGACGTTAAATAACCCCCCTGAGTTTCTTGAGAAAATTGATAATCAAAACATTCATAGCTATACCGCTGCTGATTTACTTATAATATGTCACCCTGAATGGCAAAGTGAAGCGGAACGACTAGCCACCTTTAGAAGGTCGAACGATGGATTAAATGTAATCGTTGCTACCACAGCACAAGTGTATAATGAATTTTCAGGTGGGTCGATGGATTATACCGCTATTCGTGATTTTGTGAAACATCTATATGACCAACAAGGTATAAAACACCTTCTGTTGTTAGGGAAAGGAACGTATGATTATAAAGATGCTTTGAATAAAAAACTTAATACGGTTCCTATTTATGAATCCAGAAACTCTTTAGATCCCTTATTAACCTATTCTTCGGATGATTATTATGGATTATTGGAAGATAGTGAGGGGTATTGGAAAGAGAGTCTCTCAGGAGATGAAACATTAGATATAGGTATTGGGAGGTTCCCTGTAAAAACGATTGAAGAAGCGGCAGGTGTAGTCGATAAACTTATTAATTATTCCAGTAATATGTCATTGGGGAAATGGAAAAATAAGATTGTTTT
This sequence comes from Cyclobacteriaceae bacterium, assembly GCA_029881895.1. Lineage (GTDB taxonomy): Bacteria > Bacteroidota > Bacteroidia > Cytophagales > Cyclobacteriaceae > JAOUKH01. Next base: position 13,143 of record JAOULS010000011.1, read on the forward strand.
TGTGGCAGACGATGGAGATTATAATATTCATCAAAGTCAGGCACATCAGTTAGCTGACTTTGTAGATACTACTTATATTAATTTTGAAACGAATCGGTTGTTTCTCGATAATTTCTTGCAAGAGTCAACTCCTAGTGGTGAGAAATCTCCCGAAGCTAAAAACGCTATCAACGAAATGGTAAATTCAGGAGCTTTGATTGTTAACTATACTGGGCATGGGGGTGAATCAGGATGGACACAAGAGGGGATATTAGATGTATTTATGATTGATGAATGGGAAAATGATGCGAGGTTACCCTTATTTGTTACGGCTACATGTGAGTTTGGGAGGAATGACGACCCAAGAAGAATTTCAGGTGGAGAGAAAACAGTTCTGAACAAACATGGAGGTGCTATCGCTATCGTTACTACCTCACGCCCTGTAAATTCAGGGACAAATTTCGAATTGAATAAAGCTTTTTATAATGTTGTTTTCTCAAAAAAAGATAATAAATACCTTCCATTAGGAGATATTTTTAAGCTTACAAAAAACAACAGCACAAGTGGAAGTTCGAATCGAAATTTCTCACTTCTCGGAGACCCTTCTATGCGAATAGCCTATCCACGGTACACCCTTGAGTTAGATAAAATAAATGGAAAGGAGATTTCTATTCGGTATGATACATTAAAAGCACTTTCTAAAGCGAGTATCGAAGGGCATGTAAATGCAAATGGGCAAATAGCCGCTACTTTTAATGGCACGGCTTATATTACGGTATATGACAAATTGTTGTCTCAAAATACTCTTGGCAATGAAAATAGTCCTTTTACTTATAAAGAATGGGAAAATGTACTTTATAATGGACAGGTAAGTGTGAATAACGGGGCGTTTTATTCGGAGTTTGTAATTCCTAAAAACATAGATTATACGATTGGAGAGGGGAGAGTTAGTTTATTTGCGATTGATGATTCTAATGAATTTGATGCGCATGGCGCAGATATAAAAATCCCTATAGGCACGAGTGAAAATATACTTCCCGATACGCAAGCACCGTTAATTAAGTTATTCATTAATGATACTACATTTAATGAGGGAGGCATTACAAACGAAAACATTTTGTTATTAGCACATTTATTTGATGAAAGTGGACTTAATACCTCGTCCAAATATCCGACAAATAACATTACTGCCAATTTAGACGGGGATACAGAATATTTGCTAAATGATTATTATGTTGGAGACTTAGATTCATATCAATCGGGTTGGGTGGCATTCCCTTTAAATAATTTATCTCCGGGGGAGCATTTTATTACCTTCTCTGCTTCCGATACACACAATAATGTGGCGGAGGAGATAATATATTTTGTAGTTTCGAATAGTGGTGATTTTATTATTCAGGAATTAGGTAATTATCCTAATCCAGTAAGTAATCACACTAAATTTTTCGTGACTCATAATCGTTCAGGAGAAGATATTGAGTTAGAATTTGAGATTTTAAAAGTTTCGGGAGAGGTTGTTGCTAAAGTCAGTAATCAATATTTACATAGTGAATCTACTTTAACTATTTATGAATGGTTGCCTAATAAGATAAACTTATCTAAAGGAATATACATTTATAGTGTTAAAATGCGTTCTTTATCTGATGGAGCAGAAAATCAACGATTCCAAAAATTTATAAAAGTTTATTAATTATCTTTGAGCGTTACTTATATATTTAGATCATGCAATTCATGTATAAAGAAATAAAATTAAGAGGGTTAGCACTATTGTTATCTCTCTTGTCAGTATCATTGGGGTATACACAAAATGTGATAACAACAGCTGCTCCATTTTTAACCATATCTCCTGATGCGAGAGCAGCAGGAATGGCAGATACAGGCGCAGCTACTTCTCCAGATGTAAATTCTAGCTACTGGAATCCTGCTAAAATTGTATTTATTGAAAAGGAAAGTGGCGCATCAATTTCATATACGCCATGGTTAGGGAAAATATTAAATGACATGTGGTTGTTTTACGGTACGGGATACTACAAAATAACAAGAGAACAGGCGATCTCTGTGTCCATGCGCTATTTTAATTTGGGGGATATTACTTTTAGAGATGAATTTGGTAAGATAACTGGAGAGCATCGGCCAAGTGAATATGCAATAGATGCATCTTACTCTCGTATGCTTACAGAAAACTTTAGTTTGGGAGTAACGGCACGATATATTAACTCTAACCTTCTAGGAGGTAATAGCTCTTCGTTGGATCAAGATACTCGGCCAGGACGAAGCGTAGCGGTAGACCTAGGGGCGTATTATGATAAAGACCTTGCGCTATTTGGCAAAAATGCGAACCTAGCATTAGGGATAGGAATGTCCAACATAGGTAGAAAAATCACCTATACAGATGAAAACAATCGTGATTTTATCCCAACAAATTTAAAGCTTGGAACAGCTTTAACAACGAACATTGATCCTTTCAATAGTATCACAATAGCGGTAGACGTTAATAAACTAATGGTGCCTACTCCTAATCCTACAGACACAACGTATAATCCAACATTACTTAAAGGTATGTTTTCCTCTTTTGGAGATGCTCCTGGTGGTTTTGACGAAGAGTTGAAAGAATATATCATCTCTGTAGGAGCGGAGTATTGGTATAATGATACGTTTGCATTTCGGGTTGGTTATTTTAATGAATCGAAAGACAAAGGCGATCGTAAGTATTTAACGGCAGGATTGGGGTTTAGGTACCAAGTATTTGGAGTAGATTTTGCTTATTTATTACCAAAAGAGCGATCTCACCCTCTAGCTGAAACGGTACGGTTTACACTCATTTTTGATTTCAATTCTTCTCAACAAGAGGAGTCTATTGTAGAATAATAACCTTTTTATAATGATAATAGTCACTGGTGCGGTTGGTTTTATAGCTAGTCGTTTAATTGAAAAACTTAATGCTGAAAATTTCAACGCTATTATTGCGGTAGATAATTTCGACAACCCCATCAAAAATAAAAACCTTGATAACTGTATATTACAAGAGAAAGTTGACCGAGAAGTGTTTATGGATTGGCTTGATAGTAACTATAAAGAAGTTGAATTTATATTTCATTTAGGTGCCAAAACCGATACTGCTGAATTTGATGTGGAGCTACTCACAAAAATGAATACACAATACTCCAAAGATATTTGGAATCGTTGTATTGAATATCAAATTCCGCTAGTTTATGCTTCGTCTGCTGCTACTTATGGATTAGGAGAGCATGGGTATGATGACAATGAAAATGAAATTGACAAATTACGACCTTTAAATCCATACGGTCAATCGAAGCAAGATTTTGATGTATGGGCGTTGAGCCAAGAAAAAAAACCATTTTTTTGGGCAGGTCTAAAATTTTTCAATGTATATGGCCCTAATGAATACCATAAAGGACGGATGGCATCTGTGGTATTTCATGCGTATAATCAGATAAAAAACACTCAAGCAATGAAGCTTTTTAGGTCTCATAATCCTGAATTTAAGAACGGTGAGCAGATGCGAGATTTTGTATATGTGAAAGATGTGGAGGAAGTGTGCTATTGGCTGATGCATCATCGGGAGAACTCAGGAATATATAACTTAGGAAGTGGGAAAGCACGTACGTTTATGGACCTTACTCGAGCTACATTTAAAGCGATGGGAGTAGAAGAAGACATTAGTTTTATTGATACCCCAGAAGATATAAGAGATAAATATCAATACTTCACCGAAGCCAATATGGATAAGCTGAAGTCAGCTGGGTATGATAAACCTTTTCATAATTTAGAAGAAGGAGTGGAGGATTATGTGAAAACGTATCTTTTAAAAAAATAGAGCTTACCGTAATAAGCTTATAGTTCCTTTAAATTCTTTGTCGGTATAGATAATATTGTAAAAGTACACGCCTGTTGCTTCTCCATTTCCATACCATTTAAAATCTTTGGAATTACTAGTAAAAACTTCTCTTCCCCATCGGTTTACAATGGTTATTCTCTCAAATTGACCTCTGCAATTATCTTCAGGCAAACCACGATCTATTTTAGTATTCGTTAGTTCATCTATTCCATCAACAGCAAAATATTCGTTTGTGTTATCACCATTAGGAGTAAATACATTTGGTGGGTCGAAATCTATTCTTTCTAAAGTCAAATCTTCTACCTTTACATGTAATGCTAAAGTATCAACTTTATTTAATGGGCAATGATTATCAGTTAATACGAAAACGAAATCATAAAGTCCTGGGTCAAAATTATCTTCTAAAAATTGGCAATCTAACTCCCAAAACAACGTAGAACGGGTAATACTTTTTCCTTTTGTGGGGTTGAATTCATGATTGTCCACAGGTTTTGTTCCTCGTACCCCAAGTAGGTTTAGAGATATTGAATCGTTATCAAAATCTACTCCTGTAATTTCTATTTCTATTTCTTGCAAATAATTTACCGTGATGTTATTCTCCACAATTTTTAATGCATTATTCAAGCTCTTAAATGAAATTCCTGGTTTAGTATTTGGCATTTCTGAAATAATAAAGTCTACTACCAGTGTATCCTGATTTTGAAGTTCACAATCATCAAAATCTTCGACAAAAAAATGTATTCGAAACGAGTCTTGTGGAGCAAGATTATATTTATTACAATCAAGATCCCAATTAAACAAAGAGGTAATGCCTGGGTTACCACTTCCTTGTTTATTAGAAAAAGTAGCACCATAATCTGTTAAATTAAAACCAGCACCTTCTGCGGATAACAAAATTTGATCGTTGTCAATATCCTGTCCTATTACATTGAAGTTAACAGTCTCGTATAATTTTTTTTCTATTCTTACTAACTCTAATGTAGGTTCATTTTCTTTGAAAATTGTTGGTTTGGTTTGCCCCGGAAAATCGATAATTAAATTCATCATTAAAGTATCAGTTCTGGGAAAATTACAAATATCCTCATCTTCTATGAGAATCATAATGTCAAAAGCCTTACTAATTAAGGTGGGTGTGCTGACATCCTTTCCTGTGTTAAAGTCTAATGAGGCATCATTGCAATCAAAATTCCATTGAAATACTGTTTGAGCATTTCCAGTTGAAAATGTGGGTGCTGTAAATGACATTCCTGCTGGAGAAAGGTCAAAATCAATTGGAATAATATTCATTGATAAATTGTGGTTATCATTATCCCATCCGTTTATATCTATAGAGATATTTCCATTTGCTGTGGGGGCTACTCTTCTAGAAATGGTATTGAAAGGCGTGCTTCCTTTTGTATTGGCAAAGTAGGGTTCATTATTTACTGGTGGCTCAATAAAAACACGAACATATAGTGAGTCGGTTAAGGGTAGGGCACAAGCATCGTCATATGCCACTATGGCTAGTTCAAAATAATTGCTTTCCTGTGGGTCAATAAATGGACATTCGGGAAAACATATATCGAAAGCCTCTGTACTTCCATTTAATAACGTAGCAGAAATGTTAGTTGGAAGTACAACGCCAACATCTTCATTGAAGTTAAGAGGGATGGCACTAATATATACGTTTTCGCTATAGTTATCTTCCAGTTTTGAAGCATCTAAGTCAGATACATTCACTTGAAAACATCTTTCAGTATCTAATATAGTATTAGGAAAAGTAATATCCATAGTGTTCGCATTAGAAAAACCTACATCCGTTAATCGTTTTCCTTTTATTACAGGAGGATCGGCTATTGGACATTGATCGACCACCAACATCTGAAAATCTCTTCGTACCTCTCCTATTTTTTTGCCTTCCCTATATTCCTCACAAAGTACCGCAAAAACATAAAGCCCTTGACTTGTTGGAGTGACCGATAAAAAGCCATCTTCTGAAATTGACAGATCTGGCATTCCTCCTAGGATATTATCTAAACTATAGCCGGATTCCCATTTTACTCCGGGGTATGGGCCAGGGTTGGCACCAAGCATAACACCAGAAATAGGGTCTTGTACAACGGCTACAGCCGCATGCGTATTTAAAGGGGTGACTAATGTATACACTAGAGAATCTCCATCTATATCAGTTCCTGCAAAGTCTACCCAGTACGGACGATTGGGACATGCATAATCATTTAATGGTGGGAAGAGTTGAGGAGATGAATTAATAAAAGGCTCACCTTTCTCATCAACCACTGGAGGAAATTCTAAATAAAAAGTCTGACCAGCATAATCAGGTGTATCTGGATTTGTGCCCACATCCACGCTTTTGATGTTTTTAATAAAGTAATTTCTACAACACCGTTCCCAAGCAATGTAATACCCTTCAGGGTCATTGTATTCACTGGAATCTAGCGTAATGGTAGTTGTATAAAGAATTCTATCGGTCACAACTTCTCCCGTTGAGCAGTCGGGCTGAAAATAGTCGACACGTTGCTGACTTATTATTGGAACGGTAACGAATGAAACATGTGAGTTGTTACTTTTTCTAAATATTCGAGCGGTAATTTGTTGGTCTATTGCACCGGGGTTTCCATTTACCACATCAAAATAAATGATAACATTAAGGCGATAGGTGTTTCCCGCAATATGGAGTAATTCAAATTCCCCACCAACGATATGGCTACCAAAAGAAAAAGATGAAAGCAATAGAAAGAAAAATAGAAATAATCGTTTTGCCATAGCCAGTCATTAAATCTTAAAAATAGTGTTTTTTTGTTTGATTTTATAGTCTTTAACACCTAATGATACGATTCTGATCTAGAATGATTCATATATATTTAAATATTTTGAATTTATTACTTAGATTTCTGCGTATGAATTTAAAAATGATAAAACAATTTTTCACAAAATCATCTCTACTATTGGCGATAGTACTGTATGGTTTTTCTACTACTATTAATGCGCAACAAGGTGCATTTTTAATATCAAAGCACTCTCCAGCAGGAAATAATAATCTATATTTTGATGTTGTGATTTCAAAAAAAGGAGGGCTTTACGTTGCCTCAAAAAATGGAATAATAAAATATGATGGCACTCAAAGCAAAATCATTGATACGGGTGGAGCAGTATTATCGGTATTCAATACACCCCAAAACAGGGTTTATGCAGGTGGAGTAGGAGGATTTGGATATATTTTATCGGATAGTTATAGCGAACTTTATCAACCAATCTTTGATCAAGAAAACACAGTTATATTAGATGTTTTCTACTATAACAATAGAGTGTATGCAATTTCAGAAAACACATTTTACGTATATAACCTTAATTCTGAAGAGTTAACTTATTTTACAGATGAAGTGGCAGGACAATTTTATCAAATTTTTGAAATTGAAAACAAAATATTTATCTCTACGGAGAATAAAGGTGTAATAGAGTTTTTTGATAATCGGTTAGCTACTACCGATATGAAGTTGTTTCAAGATATGGATATTAGTTTTGTGGATAAATCAGTTCATTCCTCAAAGTACCTTATTGGCACATATTCAAATGAACTATTTTTATACGATGGGGAATTAACCCCAATAATAATAGAGGATGAATTTATAAATAAAAACAATATTTCATGTGCATCTTGGTATGATGATGATCAAATTGTAGTAGGTTCTGCCTTTGGAGGAATTGGGGTGATTAGTATTGGGCAGAAGAAACTATTAAATGAAATAAATTACAAATCAGGTTTAAAAGCTAACGATATTAAATCCATAATTGTTGACGAAAATGGCAGCATTATTTCATTAAGTGATGATTTAATTGAGTATGTGTCCGTTAAAGTTCCGATCATGAATTTTGCTCACTACAATGGTCTACAAGGAACGATACAAGCTGTCTCTTTTTTTAATAAAAAGCTATTTGTAAGTACAAATAGAGGTTTATTTTCTCTTAATAAACGCAATAATTATGAAGATCAGAGTTACTTAGTACAAAGTGTGCTACAAAAACGAATTAATGTTGTTGATAATAAAAACAAAAAACGTTTGTCTAGAAAGGAAAGAAAAAATTCAAATGAATTAGCTCCTCAAATTTTATCGGATTCTGTTATTACAAAACTAGTAAAACAGAAAGTGTTATTATCAAGTCATTTTGAATATGAAAAAATTGAAAAGATTCATCACAGTGACCAGCTGATTTCAGGAGATAATAATCTGATCGTATCAGGGTTGTCTGGTGTTTTTGAAATCACTTCCAATGAGGTGGTAAACGTTACAAGTGAACCTATTTACTACACTTATCTTTCGGATGATAATCGTTTGATTTTTGCTTGTGGAGATAATCAAGTTTTTACTTTTTTTAAAGAAAATGGCAAGTGGATACAAAAAGATATTCTTACTGATTTTAAAGATAATATATCTCATATTATAGAGTACAATAACGATTATTGGCTGTGCGGTATAGAAAAGGTGCATAAATTAAATATTGACAGAAAAGAATTGATAGATGTAGAAATTCTCCCTCTATCAAACCCTTATTTCGATCAAATTTTCGCCTATACAAGACAAGAAGCGCTTTATTTTGTAAGTAAAAACAACCAGTATAAGTTAACTAACGATTCAATTGTCTCAGATGGAAAAATATCCGCAGAATTAGTCGTCCTCGATAATCGAAACACACTATGGGTGAAAGAAAATAGTCGTTGGTATCAGCCACATAACAATTTATATGATCCAATTTTTTCAGCTATAAGTAATATTAATAGCGTTTTTGTAGACGAAAGTAATGACCGTTTTTGGATGATTTCTAGTGATCAAAGAATATTAAAGTACAACAAAAATAAAGCGTTGGCAGGGAATAGTTATCTTCCCTATCTGGAGGCGATACATGCCGATAAAACTTCCTCTAAGGGTGTTTTTAAAGTAGAACAACAAAACAGTAAACTTTCATTCTATCTATCCCATCCTGATTTATCTAGGTTTGAGGTAACAGAGTATAGGCACAAATTAACGGGGTTGAATACAGGTTGGTCAAATTGGTCAACGAACGATTTGATTGAATTTCCTTTTTTACCTACTGGAGATTATAAATTAGAAATTGAATCGAAAAGTCCACTTGGAAAAACGCACGAACTTTCTCCTATAAGTTTTAGTGTTGTTCCTCCTTTTTGGAAAGAACCAATTTTTTATTTTTTAGAATTTGTAGTAATCGTCCTTCTTTTGATAGTATCCATTAAAATTAGGTCTTGGGGATCCCATTTTGGCATAATAAGTAAGTTGCTAGCTTTTTTGGTGTTAGCAATCATTCTCGAAGGGCTTGAAGCTATATTGGAGAGCTATTTCAATTTAGAAAGCTCGCCTTTTTTTAGTTTCTCACTACAAGTAATGACTGCACTCATTCTATTCCCTCTCGAAGGAATATTTCGGAAATATATTTTACCACAAAAAAACACAGTGCCCAGAGAATAGCTATACAAAAAAAGCAGAATCCAAGACAAAATTAGTATAAGATGAGTTAATGTTTAATACCTTTGTGTTCTTATGGCAAGAAAGGGAAGAAAGCTAATTATTTTAGAGCATATACAAATAGAAAATGGAGCCGCTGAAGGAAAATGCATAGCTCATCACAACGATCAAGTGATTTTTGTAGAAGGGGTAGCTCCGGGCGATGTTGTTGATATTCGAATAACACGCAAAAAGAAAACCTTTATGGAAGGGGTGCCAATAAAATTTCACAGCTATTCAGAGGCAAGAATTGACCCATTTTGTTCGCATTACGGCTTGTGTGGAGGTTGTAAATGGCAGCATATTAGTTATGAAAATCAGCTACTATTTAAGCAACAACATGTAACTGATAATTTGCAGCGAATTGCTAAGGTAGTACTTCCTCAAATTAGCCCCATTTTACACTCTAAAAAGACCGAGTATTATAGGAATAAACTAGAATTCACATTTTCTAATAATAGATGGATTACCAAAGAGGAAATGGAGGCAAGTGAGGAGAAGGTTTTTAAAAATGGACTAGGTTTTCATATTCCTAAAAGATTTGATCGAATTTTGAATGTTGATCATTGTTATTTACAGCCAGAGCCATCAAATAAGATTAGGCTGGCGGTTAATGATTATGCCACGAAAAACAATTTAGCTTATTTCGATTTAGTAAATCAAACAGGGCTTTTGAGAAATGTGATTATTAGAACAGCTAATACTGGGCAAATAATGGTAATTGTTCAATTTTTTGATAACGATGAAGCAGCTATTGAAAAGTTGCTTCAATTTGTGAAAGAAAAATTCCCTGAGATTTCGTCACTTAATTATATCATTAATCAAAAAGGAAATGATACGTTCCATGATTTGGATGTGGTAAATTATTACGGCTCTTTATATATTGAAGAACAGATGCCTATTGATTCATCAAGTGAACAACTACTTACCTTTAGAATTGGTCCCAAGTCTTTTTATCAAACAAATGGTGATCAAGCATATGAACTGTACAAGATAACGAGGGATTTTGCCCAACTCACAGGAAATGAAATAGTATATGATCTTTATACGGGTACGGGTACTATTGCGAATTTTGTATCTCAGAAAGCTAAAACAGTAATCGGTTTAGAGTATGTAAGCGCTGCAGTAGAAGATGCTAAAGTAAATTCTACAATTAATAACATTGAAAACACTGATTTCTTTGCTGGAGACATGAAAGATGTCTTAAATGAAGATTTTGTTAATAAACATGGAAAACCAGACGTAATCATTACTGATCCTCCTAGGGCAGGAATGCATGAAGACGTCATTAAAGTGTTGCTCTTCGCTGCTCCAAATAAAATCGTGTATGTGAGTTGTAATCCTGCCACGCAAGCAAGAGATTTAGCGTTACTCGATCATGCGTACCGAGTAGAAAAAGTACAACCAGTAGACATGTTTCCTCATACACATCATGTTGAAAATGTTGTTTTGTTAACATCAAGAAAATAAAAAATCTAAACAAATCATGGAAAATGACCCTGAATTAGACGGCAAATACTTAGGTACTATTACGAACGATTTTTTAGTAGTATCGGAAACGCTAAAAGAAGCTTCTTATCAAATACGTAAACGTGGATTTTCAGAATATCCTATTTTTCCTATTACAAAATCGGATGTGCCAATCGGTCAATTGTTAATCGCAAAAGAAGAAATGGCGACTACTTGGAATTATAATGCCAGTTACTTAGATGAATTTATTCAACGTAATTTAGTAGACCCTGAAAAAGAAGCCGCTTTTAAAGAAGCATATAAAAATCCTGACGAATTTTGCTGCCTTTTTGTCGTGGATTTAGATTTTACCCGTTTCACTTTTATTCCCTATCCAGAAGATTGATGGGTTACCTATACGATTCTTGTTATATATACTGTAAATATTTATGCTGTGTGATAGGAGATACAATAGGGTAATAACTTATTATTATATACGAATCATTTTATTAGAGTGTGTTTAAAAATTTACATCTTTATAAAGTAATGTGTAATTACGTGCTTACACGTATCATTTAGTCATAAAATCGTTTTATTTTTACTAAAAAAAGACATCACCCATAGGAGTGAAGAATGCTGAGAGAAAGTGACGTGAGTAGATAAATCAGAAATAGAGGCTTTTCTTGGTTTATACATAAATACCTATATTTAATAGAGCGATTTTAATATGGGTTATTTAATTTTGAATTACAATATTTCTCGCATGGTTATTGTTTTGACTTTGCAGAATTTAAAAACTTAATAAATACTAACAATTAATTATATGGATATGAAAAATTTAATGAAATACGGATTTATGGCTGCCCTGATGGGAAGCGTAATCTTTACAAGTTGTGATACTAATGAAATAATTATTCCTGATCCAACATCTGAATTTGATGGTGAATTGGTGATGACAGAAGGCGGAGGAGACCAAAGTATAAATATATCAGTAGACGCTAATACGCAATCTACGGTAAAATTAAGAGTAGCAATGACCTCTACTGCTTCAATGAAAAGATTATACATTACTCAAAATGTAGGAGGACAAGGGGCTGAAGCTTTTGAACTTATTGGTACAGACAATAAGTTAGATGGCTCGTTAAACATGGCAGCTAGTGAAGCGAATGCCGCTGATTATATTTTAACGCTAGATGTTCCTTCAGGAGTAGAAGGTACAATTGTGTATGATTTGTGGACGACATCAGGTAGGGGAGACCACAGAGATGTTACTAAACGATTGGTAGTTGGAGTAGGTTCTGTTACCTTAAATTACGGAGGAGCAAATCCCGCAGCTGCTGTGAAAACGTACACAGCTAAAATTTTGGGTGCACCTCGTAATGACCTCGCATCAGAAAGTTTTATTTCTTTAAGAGACGGTACTCTTTACAAAATCAGTGATGGTGTAGAATATGCTGCCTTTTGGGATTTTGGATATTTTTACGGTGCAGATAAAGCTTCGTTAGCTTCAACAAGCGCTTATGAAGCAGCTTTTGGTAGTGATGCGAATGGTGTTCCTTTTATTGATGTAGATGTAATAGCAGGAACTACAGAGCTAAATAATGCCTACTTTAGTTTGTCTACTATGGATTTTGCCAGTGTAGCGGTTTCAGGCGATTTAAGTGCAATTTCACAAGCCACGAATCAAAAAATAAACAATTTAGCAGTAGGAGATATTGTTGAGTTTGTTGATAATTATGGTAAAAAAGGGTTAATTGAAGTGGTTACTATTTACTTAGGTGCTAGTGGCAATGGATATGATTCTGATGCTTATATTGAAATTAACATCAAAGTTCAACCATAAAAGTATTGAACAGCAAAAAAAGCCTCGACTGTTATAGTCGAGGCTTTTTGTTTTATATAGAAGTATAATCGCTACACCAAATTTGGTTGATCATTTCAAATAAAAATCACTTCTTATTTATCTAAATGATTAAACCCTTGTGCTTTAAGAGGAACCATCGTCTGATTTTTTGTTACTAGATGGCTGTCTTCATTTTTATCTAATGCGTATCCTATAAAGTGTATGTCAGGATGATTTTTTACTTTTTCATAATCATCCTGAGGAATAGTAAATAATAACTCATAATCTTCTCCTCCATTTAGGACACAGGTGATGGGGTCTAATTTAAACTCTACAGCTGTATCAAACGTCATTTTGTCGATCGGTAATTTATCTTCATAAATTCTAAACCCTACCTCTGATTGGTCTTGTAAATGCAAGATTTCAGAGGCTAGTCCGTCAGAAATATCAATCATAGCAGTTGGAATAATTTTTAAATCAGCCAATTCATGAATAATGTCCATTCGGGCTTCGGGCTTCAATTGTTTTTGAACGATATAATGATATTTTTCTAGTTCAGGCTGCATGTCGGGGTTACTAGCAAACACCTGTTTTTCTCTTTCTAATACTTGTAGCCCCACGTACGCTGCGCCAAGGTCTCCCGTGGCACAAAGAATATCGCCTTTTTTAGCACCGCTTCTATAGCTTAAAGTTGCCTTGTCTCCCATTCCAACTGCGGTAATGGATAGCACTAGTCCACTAGATGATG
>JAOULS010000310.1 GCA_029881895.1 Cyclobacteriaceae bacterium
ATTGTCATCAGAAAGCGATTTCTTCGCAAGTTCCTACGAAAAAAATGTTGTCCTTACCTAAAAATTATGAAGTACAATTAATCCCTTCAGGGTGTTGTGGCATGGCCGGATCTTTTGGTTATGAAAAAGAGCACTATGAAACATCCATGAAAGTAGGTGAATTGGTGTTATTCCCTACTGTGCGTGAGCAAAAAGAAACAACAATAATTGCTGCTCCTGGCACAAGTTGTAGACATCAAATTAAGGATGGAACGGCCAGAGTGGCAAAGCATCCCGTAGAGGTGTTATATGAGGCGTTGATATGAATTAATGACCATGCAAATTAAAACTTCAGACAAACCATGTGTGGAATAACTGGGATTTTTGCGTTCAATATGGTAGGTGCTTTTCACATGGTGAATGTGGCGAAAGCAACAGAACTATTATCCTCAAGAGGACCTGATGTTCAAGATATCTATAATGATGATCGTGTAGGGTTAGGACATAGAAGATTGTCTATCATTGATGTTTCTGCGGAAGCAAATCAACCCATGTGGGATAAATCTGGAAGGTATTGCATTATTTTTAATGGTGAAATTTATAACTACAAATCACTACGTGAAAATCTCATCAAGGAGGGCGTTTCCTTTTCTACAGAGGGCGACACAGAAGTACTTCTAAAATTATATATCGCAAAAGGGAAGGATTGTTTAAATGAACTCAATGGGTTCTTTGCCTTTTCTATTTTTGATAAACAAAACCATTCCCTGTTTGTGGCACGCGACCGTTTTGGCATAAAGCCTTTATTATATTATTATGATGAAGATAAATTACTTTTTGCATCGGAGATGAAATCGTTATTGGCGTACGGCATTGAAAAGAAAGTGAACTTCGAAGTGCTACATCAATATATGCAGTTGAATTATGTTGCAGGGGATCAATCAATGATGAGAGGCGTAAGTAAACTCCTCCCCGGACATTATCTTCAGATAGAAGAAGGCAAAATTGAGGTGAATAAATGGTATGAACTGCCTAAACATAAAATTCAAATTGCAGAAAGTTACGAAGATCGGAAGAAACGATTGGCTGAATTATTAGAAGAATCAGTTCAAAAAAGATTGGTAGCCGATGTTCCTCTAGGATCATTTTTAAGTGGGGGCGTTGATTCTTCGATTGTGGCAAGTTTAGCTTCAAAACATAAACCAGATTTACATACTTTTTCTATTGGTTTTGCCGATGAGCCCTATTTCGATGAAACGAAATACGCACTATCAGTAGCAAAAAAAATAGGTACAGAACATACTGTTTTTTCTCTCACTAATAAAGACCTATATCAACATCTGGAAAGTATATTAAATTATATTGATGAACCATTTGCGGATTCATCTGCCATTGCGGTCTATATTTTAAGTCAGGAAACAAAGAAACATGCCACAGTAGCTCTTTCGGGTGATGGCGCAGATGAAATGTTTGCGGGGTATAATAAACATGCCGCTTTTTATCGAATGATGCATCCAGGGTTTTCCGAAAACATGGTAGGTGCGTTACACCCTTTGTGGAAATTATTGCCGAAATCAAGAAGTAATACCATTACAAATACCTTCAGGCAACTTCATCGGTTTAGTAAAGGGATGAAACAAAATCCGACTGATCGCTATTGGCAATGGGCTGGATTTTTAAATGAAAAAGAATCGCTTTCACTATTAAGTGATCAATCCAAATCAAGTCTACAGC
>JAOULS010000166.1 GCA_029881895.1 Cyclobacteriaceae bacterium
CAGATTGATAAGGGAATTAACAGTTTTTATGATATTCATTTTTTAATTGAATAACAGAATCTATGTTATTTTAATACGGTAAGCGTACCCGAATATGTTTTTCCATTCCCCAAATTAAGATGATAAAAGTAAACACCAGTAGCATTGTTCTTTGCATCAAAGCTGTTGTCGTAAGTTGTTTTGTCAAAAACAACTTTGCCAGCTCTATTGAATATTTTAAGATGTGATTCTTTATATAGTTCGATTTTTAAAATAACAAAATTGTCATTTTTTCCATCAAAATTTGGTGTTATCACATTCGGAATAGTAACTTGGTGTTCGAATTCTAATGTAATGCTGTTTGACCAAGAAACTGTTCCATCAGCACGCTTAGCCTTCACAAAAAAGACATGTTTAAAGCCCTCTCCGCCTATGAATTCACTGAGTTGTTTGGTTTGATTATCAACCTCTTTGTACAGCGTTAGCGGTTTGTCATCTAACTTTCTCCAAATCTCATATCCAATAACCCCATCATTCCATCCGTTATAGTAATTCCATGCGATAGTTATGAGGTCGGTACTACTATCATTACTGCCTAAAAGCCTTATGTTATTATGAATATTGGTACTAAGAAGCTCCCCACATGAGTTTTGGGCTTCAAGTTGATACTGGTAGATTGTTTGCGAAAAATCGGGTTCAAAATCTAGTAATAAAGAAATATCATTGGATACGCTATCTAACAATTGCCAATTGATGTCATTAATATCTTTCCGATAGATGGGAATACTGGAAGATGAGAGGCTGTTCGGATTTTCCATTTCCCAGTTAATTTCTACAGCTTGCTCTTGATGGTTTACAGTTACATAATCTAGGGTAAGTGACGAACTATCTTTATAAACAAGTACGTGGAGTATTGGTGAGGTGCCGTCACAAACAGCTTGTAATGTTTCACTATGCTCGTCAACAAATAGCTCATACCACCCTGAAGAAGGAAAATCAAAAAGCACTTCATTTTTATTAGGTGCTTGCATGATTTCTGGTTGTGAGTGCCATGTGTATGTAGAGCCATTAGTATAACTGGTGGCGTATAGTATGTTATTAGCAGCATTTACACATACTGTGTCAGCCCCAATAGGTAGTGAAGGAGACAACTGCTCATTTATCACTACTGGAAAACGAATCGTGTCACTTACACAACTTAGGCTATCGGTTACAATAGCCTTTAAGATAGATTGGTTGTTTGCCCCTAGCCAATTCACTAATACAGAGTTAGTGTTCGAGGAGCTAGAAAAGAAGCCTCCTTCAACAAACCATGAATAACTATCCTTTGGTAATTCATCTACTTGGTATGTAATGTTTTCAACAAATGGGCATACGACTGGCGCACCTGTAATAAAATCTTGTACTGGTCCTGGATAGTTATCTACAACTACAGAATCTCTTGCGGTACACCCATTCAAAGTAACATCAACATAATACAGGTTGCTGTCGAGTGCTATAATAGATTCGGATTGACTTCCGTTACTCCAGTGATAGGTTACTCCTGAAAGGCCTACTGATAGTAGAGCAGTATCTTTGGGACATTTTAATACATCGCTTCCTATATCAAATACAGGAAGAGGCTTCACTAGTACCTCAAGACTGTCTATTGCTTTACACCCAGTATAATCACTAATTTCTACAGTATATATTCCTGCCTCGGTAGTTTCTAAAATCTGATCAGTAGAGCCGTCATTCCACAAATAACTAAAGTTAGTTTGTGCATCAATTTTGGCAGTATCTTTTTCACATATCACTATATTACTTCCTAGTTCGAAAGAAGCTTTTTTTACTTCAATAGTAATGGTATCACTCAGTTGACATGATACGGTTGTGGCGCTAACATAGTATTTTCCAGGCGTAGTGACTGTTATTTTTTGAGTTGTACTACCATTACTCCAAGCATATTGATCTTTCCCCCCACCAGCATCAAGAGTGATAGAATCTCCTTCGCAGATGGCAATATCATCACCTACAAACAACGTGCTAAAAGCACTAAAATATCCAAATTTTGTGCTTGTGGCAGCATCTCCATTTATTACTCCTACCTGAAACGAGTGGGTAGTGTTGGTAATAAGGCCTGACTGTCCTGCTGCTAAGTCCGAATTTGATAGGGATAATTGTGCGAAGTACCATTCGTCATTCGTGCCAGGAGCAGAAAAGAAACTAGTGTTTCCAATGAGGTTGCTATTTCCATTTAGTGAAAAATTTGAAATCCCCTCTTTGCGAACCAAGATGTTTAGTCCAAAAAAATCAGATGTAGCGCGCGTAAAACTAATTTGGTTGGAGCCTCTACAATTGATTGCAGGAATGATCGCCATGCCTAATTCACAACCAAAACCTGTTATTTGAGTAACATATACGGGTTTATCAGCTTTAATATAGGTTGAGGGAGTTACTATTGCAAAATTCCTCATCTCTCCTCTATTTAAGGTAACATTACTTGCGGCATTGTTTTGGTGAATCTCAAAAGTTGTATTATTCTCAATGGCAGTAACAATAATAAATTCATCGGTATTCAAATAGCCTCTTATAACAACATATTCTTTGCCTGCTACCTTGGTAGGGACAAGCTGATCACCGATAACATCTAAGCAACCATTATTAAATAAAGAGTCTTCTTTTATCGTGATTGCTATAGGTTTGTTGGACTTAACAATAGACCCTCCTAAATTATAAAAGGCTAGTTGAGAAACATTGGTGACCGAGTAGGTTTGACCTTTATTCAATTTTATTGTAAACATTTCTCCTTTGTTGTGACCTACCACATCGTTCGAGGGCGTAATCCATACTACTGTATTGTTTTTAGTGGCAACAATGTCGAAACTTGAATAGGGGGTAGGGCTATAATTTCCATTATCCCAAATATTTTGAGAAGGAATCAAAAAATCATTCCCATTTGCATTTGCTCCCTTTAGTGCAAAAATATCGGCATTATAAAAATGTCCTATTTCATAATAGGCTGAGATAGGACTTGTAGATTTTATATATAACCCTGTATTTTGTACTGCATCATTGCCCCTTGTTTCAAGTTGATTTATTAAAGAAGAGAGATCAATGGTTGTTGATTCATTTGCATTTAGAGAAACACTTTTTATTGGATATTGGTATTTTGCGGGGATGCGTATTTCAATTTCTGCAGGTTGATCCAACGTAGCTAACCTTACTAGTATAGGACGATCTCCATGACCTGAAGTTACTTCTGGAGGCGCAAACCAAAATTCCGTATCTATTTGTGCTTTACAATATTGAAAAGAGAGAAAGACAAAAAAGACAACAAGGAATAATAATTTTTTCATATTGATTTTAATGCCTTATCTGGTACATTAAAGATGTCCTCTCAAGTTATAATGAGTAATTTAACATCTTCTTATGTAATTTTAATTCAACAATGATACAAAAAAAGAGGCGATATTATCCAAAAACTGCCTCATTAACATATTAGCGACACTTATTATTGTTTGAATATAGCGGTGTAACAATCTATGATTTAGGCAAATAGTAATTTTTGAAATGTGTTTTTAGTAGTTCACTTCTTCATATAAGAGCAGTCATCGTTCATACTTTCTAAACCTATGATAACCGAACACGATATGCTTTTGGAGTCATTCTCGTCCATCGTTTGAAAGAACGATTAAAAGCACTAGCATCAGAATAACTCAGTAAGTAAGCTACTTCACTTATAGAAAGCGTCATTAATTTTGGTGACTATATGAATTTGATTTCTATACTGGAATCAAATTACATATCTTCGTGCTTGCTCATGAAACATATTATATTTTCACTTGTGATTTCGCTTGTATCTTGCGTCCAACTTTTTTCGCAAGACACATTACGTATAGATATTTCTAACAAATGGTTTTATACTGATGCTAACGGAGTTAAACATGTTGCAGGAGATGGGAAAATTAAAAACACTTTTCATTTATCAATAGATTTCGATGATTATAAGGAGGGGATAGTGGGTGTTACTATACCTAAAGGCACATCATTTTTTGTAAACAGTAAAATAATAAGTATTCCCACCTCTGATGATGGGGTATATAATTTCCCAGTTTCTAAAGAGATGAAAATGATATCGGTATATCATCCAATTGGGATAGAAAAAATTCAATCGGAATTGATGCTGCCAAATATAAAAAGCCAACAAAAAATTGAAAGCGTAAAAATTAGAGAAGCTGATATATATGAAAATTTTTTAATGACAAGTCTTTTGTTATTGCTCTTTTTGTATAGTTATAATAAAACGAGGAGTAGTGAGCTTTTTAGTAATCATTTTAAATTTTTCAGAGCGATATCAATTCGAACCATTGGAGAGGCAATGTTCAAAATCAGAATATTAGAAAAAAGTAATTTGATGCTTCTGTTCACACATAGTTTGGGGATGTCATTAGTACTGATAAGTGTTATAAATAAAGGAGCTTTATTAAATCATTTGTTAAATTGGTTTAAGTTCGAAACCTACTTGGAGTCAGTATTACTTTGGTTGTTGTTGGGTATACTAATATGGGGAGTGCTACTATTAAAGAGTGCTTTAGTTTCCGTTTTCACTATGATCTTTAAACTCAACGCATTCAGAAGAGTTCATTTTTATTCTTATCTAAGAATCACTATTTTTATTTATGCTGTTGGATTACTACTATTTATTTATTTTACATATCAATTGCCCGAAATAAATCCCTCCTCAATTGTAATTAATGTCGGTTTAATTTTAATGTTTTTTAGGATCGTTATTGTGTTTGTGAAACTTTTGAATGTAGAGAAGTTTAGATTTTTGTATTTATTTTCATACATTTGCGCGACAGAAATACTGCCGTATGTATATATGGCAAAAACAATGTATTAATAGATTACTTTCAGATAGCGAAAAAGCATAGTGAAGTTATGGCAAATTCAGTAAGCGAGGAGGTAACTCCAATAAAAAGCATTCTTGTTTCTCAACCTAAACCAGCGGACGATAGATCTCCCTACTATAAACTGGCCGAAAAATACAAAATCAAAATTGATTTTCGCCCATTTATTCAGGTTGATCCCGTATCGGTAAAAGAGTTTAGGAAACAAAAAATCGACATTCTTAATCACACGGCTATTATTTTTACTAGTCGAAATGCCGTTGATCATTTTTTCGGCATTTGTGCAGAGTTGAAAATAGAAATGCCTGCGGACATGAAGTACTTTTGTATTTCTGAACAAACGGCAAATTATCTTCAAAAGTATATTGTTATCCGTAAGCGAAAAATTTTCACAGGCTTGAGAACAGCTACGGACTTATTGGAAATTCTTAAAAAACATAAGAACGAAAAGTATCTTTTTCCTTGCTCGGATATCAGAAAGAATGATATTCCAAATTTTTTATCAGAGAACGGATATCAATATTCTGAAGCGATTATATATAGAACGGTAGCGAGTGATCTTTCTGATTTAGATAATGTTTACTACGATGTAATTGCATTTTTTAGTCCTTCAGGCATAAATTCTTTATTAGTGAATTTCCCAGAATTCGAACAAAATAGTACGAAAATCGCTGCTTTTGGCCCTACTACTGCCAAAGCTGTTCAAGATGCTGGTCTTAAAATGGATATAGAGGCACCTCTTCCTAACGCCCCTTCTATGACAGGCGCATTAGAGGTATATATTAAGAAAGTGAACGGAATAAATTAACGTATTAACCTGAAATATTTGCAGTTAGGCGAATATTATATGTAGAAGTTTTATGAAAAATTTGAAACTATGCTGTAAAAAGCCTTATATTTAAATTTTCTTTTGAAAGATAAATATGAGGAAGATTAGGTATATCTTATTTTTTGCCATTACTTCAATCATCGGTAATGTGTCGTATGCGCAGCAGGATCCTCAGTTGACATTGTTTATGTTTAACGACCTGTTTTACAACCCGGCATTTGCAGGAGTGGAAGGAGTTACGAAGGTAACACTGTTAGATCGACATCAATGGATTGGCTATCAGCCTACTTTCGATGATGGTGTATCACCAACCACCCAAGTATTGAGCATGACGGCTCCCATTTACCGCATTCTACCAGGAACAAGTGGTTTTGGACTTAATGTGGTCAATGACCAACTAGGTTTGCAAAATAATTTGCAAATTAATGGGTCGTTTTCCTATCATTTAGGAATCAAGAAAACAAAACTTAGTTTAGGGGTAAGGTTTGGCATGTATTCGCAGTCATT
Source organism: Cyclobacteriaceae bacterium (assembly GCA_029881895.1). Taxonomy (GTDB): domain Bacteria; phylum Bacteroidota; class Bacteroidia; order Cytophagales; family Cyclobacteriaceae; genus JAOUKH01. The sequence continues at coordinate 6,208 of JAOULS010000166.1, forward strand.
TGGAGGTAATTTTAGGCCATTACAACCTGAAACTTTTCCAGGACGAGAGTCTCAGGTTCGGCCAGACATGGCACTTGGCGCTTTTTTTAGAGCAGAAAAAATGTATGCTGGAATTAGCTTTAATCATATGATTAAAGCTAAATTTGACTTTGGTTTAGATAGTCTAAGTAATGCATTAGAAAATCATGCCGTAATTACAGGAGGGTATATATATAAAGTGAATTTCGATATGACCATTAGACCATCGATATTGGTGATGACAGATTTCAATCAATACACCTTTATAATTGGAGGATATGTTGAATATAAAGAAAAAATTAATGTTGGGCTTTCATTTAGACAGTCCGAAGACATTAATCTTATATTAGGATACAATTTTTTGAAAGACAAATCGTTAAGTGTTCACTATTCAATTGGATATGTTTATAAAGATCAGGAAGCTAAGAATGCAACTTCACATGAGCTTATGCTTGGGTATAGGTTGCCCGTTAGTCCTGGAGGAGGAAAAAAGATAGTGAGAACGCCTCGATTTAGGCATTAATATTGAAATTAAATTTTGCATTTTGAGATAAAATACTCAACTTGTCAGTTATTATTTTTTAATGTAAGTT
>JAOULS010000167.1 GCA_029881895.1 Cyclobacteriaceae bacterium
AATAAAGCCTGCATTGCCTAGAAAATCAAGTTTAGGCACAGAAATGAATACACTTAGACATGCTATGAAATATCCAACAAATGCTTGTTTAAAATTCCACCCTTTTTCTATTCCAAAGTCAACAAGTTTAGAAGTGTTAAACCAGGCGTTAGTAAAGTAATTCATACAAATCTGGTAATTATTGGCACACAACATTTGACCAACGTGCACTTTGCTCATTAGCCACCTTATGATTTTATTCGGCTTACTCCTCTAAGTCGAGGAATAAGAACAACAAATAAATATAATCAAAAAAGTAATATTACGTTGTTTATAAGCTGTAATGCTCATAGCAGCTTATATGCATTTCTCTTTTTGCTACTACACACGAAACTATTTCAGTACGCGAAATACGGGGTACTGCAGGTAGTTGGCTTCAAAATGTGGCGAATTTTTATAAATATAATTCAGCTGTGCCATTGGGCTATTCGCAAAATCTTGCTCTTCTTTCTTCTTGGTTTCAAAAGCTGTTTTCAATTTTTTGTTCTCAAGAAGCAATTGCTGTGCTGTTTCCTCGAACACATAGGGCGAGAAGTGTTCTTTTTGCTGAAGAATAGTGTCAAAGAAATTCCAGTTAAAATAAGAGTCCGATGCCTGTGGCTCTAATACTTCTATCAAAAATCGGGCAGCCGGCTGATTCATAGAAATCCAATAATCGCCCTTTCTAAATAAAACGTTCTTTTTAGTAGCAACTACCTGAGTATTATTATGTGGGTAATGCGCTTCGTATGGTCGTTTTGAGGTAGCATACGCTGCGATGCGATAGCGCTCTACGGCTATTGTCGTATCACTTTTTAATCGCTTCATTTTAACATCGTTTAGCTGTAATCGGTCAATCACCTCACTCCATGCTTGTGGGATAACATACGCTTTAGGAGCAACTATCTTGGTTGATGCTATGAATTCATTATAATAGGGTATTTCCTTGGTGAAAGGCTTTTCTCGATCATAATAGAGTCGGTCAAAACCCGTTACTTCACTTTTCTGATAGCGTCCTTCATACCCCTTAAACAAAAGCGTTCTGTACTTGGTCGTATCCAAGGCCCAATGTATTGGCACTTCTTTCCCCACTATTGAAGTAGTAAGCTGACTTGCCCTTTTAACTTTTATACGCAAACCATCCTTTTGCGCTATTTCCAACATCGACTCAATAAACCGATAGGTAGCCGAGACACGCACATCAAAAGGTTTAAGCATGTGTGTTTCTGTAGTAAAACCAATGGTGGCATACAATGCGGTATATCCTGATGAATACCGAGGGTAGTCCATAAACTGTTGATATCCTTTTGCGTCAGGAGTAGTATTAAAAACATTTACATAAGGAATAATTTCATCTCCTTTACTTTTCATCGATTCCTCTATCTTCGGAATCAAAAGTGTCCGTAAATAATAACCAAGCTCTCCCCCTAACTTATCGGGTTGCGTGGTCAGGTGTGAGATGTTGTATTGATAGTCTGCACCATTGCTCACATGGGTGTCTACCAAAATATCTGGTTTTACTTTATGATAAATTCTTGCAAAAGTCTTCGCATTTTTAGAATCCATTTTAATAAAATCTCTGTTTAAGTCAAGGTTTTTTGCATTTCCTCGAAAACCATATTCATTGGGACCATTTTGATTTGCTCTACTATGACTATTGCGATTTAACGCCCCTCCAATGTTATAAATGGGTATAATAGCCAGCGTAATTCCTTCTAATTTCGCTCGCTTTTTTTTGTCGGATAATACATCTCTGACCAGCATCATGCATGCCTCAATTCCATCAGGCTCGCCTGGATGTATTCCGTTATTGATCAAGATAACAGCATCATCATTTTTATGTGCTTTTGAAAAGCTAAATTCTCTACTCGTAGATACCGTAACAAGGTGTAAAGGAAAACCACTGTCAGTCATCCCTATTTCTTGCATACTAACCTCTGAATACTGTTCGGATAGTGCCTTATAATACGAAATCACCTCATAATATGTGGCCGTCTCCTTTCCTTCTGATTTTTCAAATACCGTCTGTAATTGTGCATTCGCAGAATAAAAAAGCATAATATATCCCAGTAATAGTAAAATAGATTTCATAAAGGAGAGTTGTTTATCTAAAGGTTAATATAAGCACAATAATATTTGTTCTCCTATCAAATAAAAAATATATGGCGATTTCGAACAACATGTATCGAAGATATATTCATAATCATACTATTTTAGTATCTTCACGTGCCTATTAATTATCATAAACAACAACAAGTATGACCCAAGTATTCGTAACTGGTATGGGAATAATTTCAGCTCTTGGGCAAGGAGTGGGTGAAAATCTCAATCGTTTACAAAAAGGGAAATCAGGTATTGGTAGCGCAAAAAATCTTCAATCTAACTATGCTTCATTGTTTCCTTTTGGAGAAGTTGACGCTTCGAATGAAGAATTAGCTAAAATGTGTGCTTCCTCTACTCCGCTAGGACGAACAGATTTATTAGCATTAATTGCCTTTGAAGAGGCCATAAATAATGCCTCTCTTTCCAATGAAGAACTTTCGTCATACGATACTGCAATTATCTCGGCTAGTACAGTAGGTGGCATGACGGATGCCGACATCCTATATTCCGATATTCAATCTTCTTCGGGTAGCTCCTCGTATATCGACTCCTACAGTTATGATGCGCACCTGATGAACATTATTAAAAAATATAAAATGAAAGGGTTTACCGCTACAGTAAATACCGCTTGCTCCTCTTCGGCTAACGCCATAATGTTGGGTGCACGGTTAATAAAAAGTGGTAGAGTGAAACGTGCGATTGTGGGAGGCACCGACAACATCGGAAAGTTTACCGTAAATGGATTCAATGCCCTTCGAATTCTTTCAGAACGCCCATGTATGCCTTTTGACAAAGACCGCTCGGGCTTAACCTTGGGGGAAGGAAGCGCTTACCTAGTACTTGAATCTGATGAAATTGTTCACAACAAAAAAATATATGCTTCCATTTCTGGCTACGGAAATACAAATGATGCGTATCACCCTTCTTCCATTTCCCCTGAAGCAACAGGAATAATTAATGCCATGAATACGGCACTAAATTCTGCAAAAATAACGGCTCATGAGATAGATTATATCAACGCTCATGGAACAGGAACTGAGAATAACGATGTCTCTGAAATGAAAGGACTAACAAAAGTTTTTGACAAGATACCTCCTTTTAACTCGACAAAATCATTCACAGGACATACCTTAGCCGCAGCAGGGGCAATCGAGGCAATATTTAGTATTTTAAGTATTGAAAACGGAGAGTTATATCAAAGCCTAAACTTTAAAACCCCAATGGATGAGTATGATGTACTCCCTATTTTAGAACATAAAAAAGAGCAAAAAATAAATCATGTGCTATCTAATTCTTTTGGTTTTAGTGGCAATTGCACTTCACTAGTAATCTCAAAAGTGATATGATGTATATTAAAGATAGTTACTGCATATCTCCGCAAAAGACGTTAACCGATAAAGGAATTTCGGAATACACCCAGCATGAGGAAATTAAGTATTACGCTATAGAACCTGATTATAGTAAATTCATTCCCAATAGCATACTGCGGAGAATGGGCAAGTCCGTTAGGATGGGAGTAGGTGCAGGGCTGCATGTACTGCCACCGAGTACGCCAATAGATGGTATTTTAATGGCAAGCTCGAATGGCGCTATCGAGGACTGTTTTAAATTTTTAAATCAAATTATCACCTATAATGAAGGTACGTTAACCCCTACTCATTTTGTGCAAGGGACACCCAACGCACCAGCTGGGCAGTTGGCACTTATGAGTAAATCTACAGGGTACAACATTACCCATGTAAGCTCTGGGCTAGCTTTTGAAGGCGCACTACTAGATGCCATACTATTGATGGAAGAAAAAGTGGTGAATACAGTATTATTAGGCGCAGTTGAAGAACTATCGGAATGTCATTATGTAGTTCATGATAAAATAAATCACTTCAAAAAAGAAGGTGTTGATGCTAATCTACTTTTAGAATCCTCTACCGAGGGAACAGTATATGGTGAGGGGGCGGTTTCTTTTATTTTCAGTAGTACCCCAACAGAATCTGGAGTAAGAATTGTTGATGTAGGTCAGATCCTATTCCCAGATCAAGACGAAATAATCAAACGAATTATTCATTTTTTAGATAAAAACAATTTTACACCACAGGATATCGATGCCGTAGTGGTGGGGTTATGTGGTGATACTCGTTATGACCACAGGTATATTCATTTAATAAACGAAATGTTCAATGATCAATGGATATATACCTTTAAAAATTTGGTGGGCGAATACCCTACTTCTGCGGCTTTTGCCACTTGGATGAGTGATCAATTATTAAAAGGCAACCCATTGCCTAAGGAAGTTGAATTCCGAACATCAAAAAAACAGATAAAACGAATTTTAATCTACAACCACTATTTTGATCAATGTCATGGTATCATTTTAATGGAAAAATAGTGTAAACCTTATTTCTTGTAAAACCACATAGTTGATACGTCTTTTTCTATTTCAGGATCTACCTCAATACCCTCTTTACTGCTTTTTTCAGGGTCATTCAATATCATTTTATAGGGATTCACTGGCATGTCAAGAGAGGTCTCATTTACTTGATAGCTTACGTGCCTGAAAATTTCTGCCGATAATTTTTCTAGTATGTTTATATTTTTTTCTAGCTTTTCCATAAGCTTATCCGGCTGATGTTTCACTTCCATTTCTTTGTGAAATGTTTTTAAACAATGTAAGTCAAACGGATCGATATATCTATTTGTGAAATCTTCAGTGTCGTGTTCGCCCCAATCAATAAATAATTGTTGCATTAACCCGTTTATCTGCTGAAGCTTTGCCCCTAAGCTGTCATCAGTACCAAATAATTTTTTAAGAAGCGTAATGTCAGTAAGGGCATTGTTCGTAAACAAAAAAGTAAAAAAAGACCAATAAATTGCCCAGTCCCAAAATATTTTAATCACCATAATTTGGGTGCGTCCCATCAACTGATACTTGTTTTTATAAACAGGTATCCAATTATCAAAAAGACCAAGATGAGCCTGCTCATATACTCGTGCATGAATAAAAATATCTTCATTATTTAAATCCCTAAGGATTAGAGATGCCGCCCAAGAATTTGCCAACGCTATAAAATCTGTACCTGGAGAATAAAATGGATCAAGAAACGCACCTGACTCTCCTACAACTGCCCAACGATCTTCAGAGTATAATCTTCCGCTATGGTGTGCATAATGTTTTAAAAACAAAAAATCAACTACTTCACAAGTAGGGTGGAAAATATTTGCGAAAGCCTGAGGCTCATTTACCGAAAGCCAATTTTTAGCCTTTTCAAGCGTATTAAAATCTTCAAACGGATGAAATCTAGGGTCGGCAACTATTCCAATACTGGTGTTGCCTGACGACAAAGGTATAAGCCAAACCCAGTAGCCTTTGTCCATTAAATGAACCGTTCCTAGCCGTCTCAATCCTGGCTTCAGAAAATCACGCCATTGTTCATCACCTCCCCAATCATTTACATCTACCTCGCCTTTTACCCTAAACCATGAAGCGTTTATTGGGTGATCTAACTCTTTTTGAAAGCCTAGTTTTCGCTTCAAAAAACTGCCACGTCCCGTGGCATCAACTACCCAACGACCACCAACCGTAATTTCTTCTCCCTCATGTTTATACGTAATTTCATGGCCTCCTTCATTCAATTCCACATTTTTTACCCTCGCTCCTAGAAGCACTTCATTTCCAATATCAGTATTTTGATATACCAATTCGTTTTCAAAAGTCCCTCTATCTATCTGGTGACTAGGTACGGGCAAACGATCTCGAGGGCCTAGTTCAACTCTTTCTTCAATTTTGTTTTTGTGTTTCGGACTAAAGAAAAAACGGAGTCCATGTTTTGGAAGTTGATACTCATCTAAGTACTTCTTTAGCCCTAACACTTCTCTTAGATAATACGTGCCCAGTTCTACGGTTGACTCGCCTACTTTATGACCTGCTACAGGAGCATTGTCCTTCCTTTGCTCTAGCACTAAAATAGAAATGTCTTTTTTCTCTTGTTTCAACTGAAGAGAGAGCGTGAGTCCTGCCAAGCCTCCTCCAAGTATTACAACATCATATTGTTTTTTCATTTGATTCAATTCAAAATCCCTTGCATTACCATTGTTGAAAAACACGTTTCTATTTTTCTTCTTTAAACCACCTTGTAATGGATTTCCTTATCCTAAGGAAAATGAATTAAAAAATTACAACTATCAATAAGAAGTAAAATGTAAATGCTATTTAATAATCTATAACAGCGGTATTTTTCCTTGTTAAGGTACAACTAATATCCTTCTAATTTCAAAATTTGCTGATAAAATTCCACTTCAATTAGCTGACATCTATTACCGAACGTCTAGTGCTTTCATTGTTTCTTTAAAATCTGTTCTTAATTTCGATTGATTTACGTGCTTTCCATTTTTTACCATCCATTTTCCATCGACCAACGTACCTAAATTACTGCTGGCATCGCCACAATAGACAATCGTGTCGATTAAATTTTCTAATGAAGAGGTCGCAAATAAAGGATAATCAGCATCGTAAATAACAGCATCTAATGCATGACCTACTTCGAAATACGTGGTCTGTAAATTATTCATCGCCTTTCGTCCTGAAAGCAATGACTGACGAAAAGCGTATGCCCCACCACCTATTTTTCCATCCCCTTGAT
>JAOULS010000168.1 GCA_029881895.1 Cyclobacteriaceae bacterium
ATGGGGAAAATAGACAATTCAACATTAGTAATAATCCAAATTATATCAAATCAATCAGTAATAATGAGGTTCCATATACTATTGATGCGTTATCGGTAAAAGACTTTATTAATGAACGAATTTTAATTTCACTAAGAACAAAGTGGGGTCTTGATACCAATACACTAAAAAATACTTTCGGATATGATATATTAACAGAGAAATCTGAATATATTAAGCAACTAAAAAAGAATAGTTTAATAGAAATGAAAGAGGGCGTAATTCAATTAAGTACCAAAGGCAAGCTACTTGCCGATTACATATCTGCAGAACTATTTATTGACTAAATGAAAATAGAAATTTCCTATAATAACAAGAAATACAGGTGTGATTTAAACAAACCTCTCGATATTTCTATACCGTTAAAAAACGGAAATCAAAATCCAAATTGCTTTTGGGCAGATCCTGTAAAAATAGAGACCATAAAAGTAGGTGATTTTGTGGGAAGCATAGAAGAAGGAGGGAATGTGAATTATAAAAAACTCACCATCACCCCACATGGTAATGGAACGCATACAGAATGTTATGGCCATATTTCGGCAGATAAAGAAGGTCTAATCACCAACTGCCTAACAAAGTTTCATGTAATGGCGAAACTCATAACACTTCCCATTTCAAAAAAATCAAATGATGATCAATATATTTCGTTTAAATCGTTTAAAGAAAAAATTGGGAATGATGTACCTAAAGCCGTTGTGATAAGAACGTTCCCTAATGAGAGCGATAAAAACAATCGCCAATATTCGGGGACTAACCCTCCTTATTTAGATGCCGAGATCACCAAATTCTTATGCGACATGGGGGTGAACCACCTACTAGTAGACCTCCCTTCTGTAGATAGAGAAGAAGATGGGGGAGTATTATCTGCACATAAAAATTTTTGGGACATAGATAATATTCCAAAAACATCAAATACTATTACCGAACTTATTTATGTAGAAGACAAAATTCAGGATGGAATTTATTTATTAAACCTTCAAATACCAAGTATTTCGCTAGATGCGGTTCCTAGTAAACCAGTACTTTACAAAATAGAGTTGATATAATACTACAAAAATCATATATTTGAATAAGTTATCCGAATAATTATGACCGAAACAGAAAAAAAAGCATACATGCTGCTTAAGTCAATAATTTTTCATTATCATGGTTTGGATGAAGATGAAATTCAAAACCTTAATGAAACAGCTGACGAGTTAGACGCTCATGAGGAGTTAGAATGGGCTTCTGAATTTATTTCTGAAGATCACATGACTTCTTTTGATCGAGCACGTGAATACTTAAGTGGCGTTGTCGGTGATATGCCAAAAGATAAACGGACGAAATACATACACCTTGTTTGGAAGGCCAACCTTATAAAAGGATACATTACAGAAATGGAAGCTACTGCTATGTTACAATTGGCACATGACTGGAATGTACACGAAGAGCTATTAAAATTAGTGCGTAGTGAAAATTAATGAAATTATAAGCTCATCATTTCTTTGAATTTAGCAGCCTGCCTTCTACTTACTTCTATTTTATCTCCTCCCTTCAGTTTTACCATTAGCCCACCATTAAACCAAGGCTCAATATTTTCTACCCAACTCAAATTGACGATATGTTTTCTACTTGCCCTAAAAAAGCTTCGGTGATCTAGTTTTTCATCTAACGCATTTAATGACTTATGAATCATTGGCTTGAAAGTATCAAAATACACTTTTATATAATTACCATCTGACTCAAATAAACGCACATCTGATAGACTTACAAACCAGCATTTATCACCATCTTTTACAAAAACCTGGTCTTTTAACCCTAATTTTGATCCTGTATTTTCTTCCTTTTTTACCTCTTCAATTTTATTTAGCTTCGAAATACACTCAGCCAATCGCTCTGGTTGGATCGGTTTCAACAAGTAATCCAACGCACTTACATCGAAAGCATTGATGGCATATTGATCATATGCAGTAGTAAAAATTACTTCGGGGGTACTATCCAGCATTTCCAACAACTGAAACCCTGTTTTTCCGGGCATCTGTATGTCTAAAAATAATAAGTCAGGATTTAACTTATTTATCATTTCATACGCTTCATCAACATTAACAGCCTCACCAATTATTTCTATTTTACTATGCTCTTCTAATAGGCTCATTAATTCCTTTCTAGCCAATCTTTCATCATCAATTATTAGTGCCCTCATATTTCTTGTTCTTTTGGTAGTATTAATTCTGTAAGTACTGTGTTAGCATTCTCATTTTTTATTTCAAAATAAGCTTTATCTCCATATATCAATTTTAGTCTTTTCTTTGTATTTGCTATTCCTAGCCCCTTCGAGTGAAGTATATTTTCGTTTTTAGAAATTAATTCCCCCGTATTTCTAATCTGGATTTTTAACTTTCCCTTATCTAGGGTGGTTATTATACTAATCACCCCTCCTTTCTTTAGTTTCGCAACCCCATGTTTTATTCCATTTTCGACTAATGTCTGTATCATTAATGGCGGGACGGTATAATCATACGATTCAGGATGAATAACCACCTTCGTTTGCAAACGTTCTTCATACCGAATGGTTTCAAGGCTTAGGTAATCTTTCACCATTTTTATCTCGTCCTCAAATCGAGCCACTTTTTTCTGATCACTTGTTAATGAATTTCTTAGGATATTACTTAGTTGTGTAATTGCTTTTTTGGATTTTTTTGGATTTTCATCCACCAATGCTCGTATACTATTTAACGAATTAAAAATAAAATGTGGATTAAGCTGCGATTTTAAGTTATCGAGTTCCATTTGGTGAAAAGCAGCTTGGTGTTTTAATGACTTATTATATCGATCAAAATATTGAAAAATAATGTAAATCAATGACCAACTAAAAACAACAAAGGCATTGGGAAGTGCGTTTCCAAGAAGATTAGCCAGGCTAAGTAATCTTGGATCATACAAATCGAGTGTGTAGGATATGCCTATTCGTAGTAAATAAACCAATACTCCTATTATTATCGAAACAAACACAACTCTGTACGATAAGAATGCAATGGGTAAATTCATCCATTTATATCGTTTAATAAAAAAACGAAAAAAATGGGTGGCTATAATAAAGAAAAAGGCTTCGGAAATAAGGGGAAAATACCAAATCAGGGTAGTATTTTCATTTCCAACTACTATAGTGGCAACAATTATATTGACAATCACATAAAATGACCATCCTACTAATTGAAACCCCCAATAGAATTTTGTCTTATTCATTATATTTCGCTTGATCTTTCAATATAAAAAAACAACTTACATAACTAATTACTATTTACATGAGTGGGGGTATTACATTATTGATTACTATCATTTCGAAGCATAAACAAAAAATATAGTGCTGTAAAAATTATTAATGTCCATAAAACCACATCAATAATTTTTTTATATTTTATGAATTTACCTTCTTTTGTTAGCCCCATTAATGCAAATGCTGTACCTGCCATTAAGTAAAGTGTCATTTCTAGATAATCTGGTTTTAATAAATTATAGACTGATAATGCATAAAACAATGCTGAAAACCCATATTCTCTAGTGATAAACTTTTTATACTCACCCATATGATATAGAATTAATTTTAATACGGAACTATTTTTTGTAATTAACCATTATACTATTAATTAACCATGTTTTTCATAGTTAAATATTTGGGTTTTGGTTGAATAAGAAGCCGCACTTTTGTGTGGCTTTTTTTGTTTTATCCCTCTAACTCTTCTTTAAGAAAATTCCCCGTATACCCTTCTTTAATTTTAGCTATTTCTTCAGGAGTACCTTCTGAAACAATCACCCCTCCATTTTCACCACCTTCGGGCCCTAAATCTATTACATAATCTGCTACTTTAATAACATCCATATTATGCTCAATGACCAGCACACTATTCCCTTTATCAACGAGTTTGTTTAGTACATCTAATAGGTGTTGAATATCTTGAAAATGTAATCCTGTAGTAGGCTCGTCTAGTATATAGAATGTTTTGCCAGTGTCTTTTTTTGAAAGCTCTGTTGCTAATTTCACTCGCTGTGCTTCTCCTCCTGAGAGTGTTGTAGCATGTTGGCCTAATGTAATATAGCCCAACCCAACATCATTAAGGGTGTTAATTTTACGAGCAATTTTTGGTTGATGCTCAAAAAAATGGACACTTTCTTCAACCGTCATTTCTAACACATCCGATATTGATTTGCCTTTAAACCTCACCTCTAATGTTTCACGATTATACCGTTTTCCCTTACAAGTTTCACAATGTACATGTACATCGGGAAGAAAGTCCATCTCAATCAATTTTAAACCTGCTCCTTCACAAGTGACACACCGCCCCCCTTTTACATTAAAGGAAAACCTACCAGGTTTATACCCTCTTATTTTAGCCTCTGGAAGTTGAGCAAATAGTGAGCGAATATCTCCAAATACGCCTGTGTATGTAGCAGGGTTAGAGCGTGGTGTTCTGCCAATTGGTGATTGATCGACTTCAATCACCTTGTCTAAGTGCTGTAAGCCATCAACTGTTTCGAATGGCATTGGTTCTCTTCTCGACCTATAAAATTGTCTGTTTAATATTGGATAAAGGGTGTTATGAATAAGTGTGGATTTACCACTTCCAGACACCCCTGTAACACAAACCATTTTGCCCAAAGGCAAAGTCAAATCAACATTTTTTAAATTATTCCCTTTTGCTCCTTTTAACTCTAAAAAATGTCCATTACCACCCCTTCTTATACTAGGGATGTTTATTTTATTAATCCCTTTCAGAAAATTTGCTGTCATACTTTCTTGAGCAAGAAAATCATTGGGGGCTCCAGCTGCAACAATATTGCCCCCATGCCTACCTGCACCAGGACCAATATCTATAATATAATCCGATTCAAGCATCATGTCTTTGTCGTGTTCTACAACAATTACTGAATTACCCAAGTCACGTAATTCCTTCAATGCTTTTATAAGTTTAACATTGTCTCGTTGATGTAACCCTATACTTGGTTCATCTAAAATGTATAACACCCCAACGAGTTGCGTGCCAATTTGTGTAGCTAGTCTAATACGTTGCGCTTCTCCTCCTGACAATGTGCGTAACGGACGGTTAAGATTTAAATAATCTAGACCTACGTCTAATAAAAACTGTATCCGTTTTCTTATTTCTTTTAACACCTCGGTAGCAATAATATTTTGCTTTTCCGATAACTTTTTTTCTAATCCGACAAACCAATTTGCCAAGGACTGAATATCTAGCGCTGCTAATTCCGCAATATTTTTATTGTTGATTTTAAAAAAAAGTGATTCTTTTTTTAAACGCATCCCTTCACAATCGGGACATGTATTTACAATGGTAAAATCATTCACCCATTGCCTTAATTTTTCTGTCCCTTCTTTTTGTTGTTTTTGAAGAAAAGCTATTATTCCTTCAAAATTAGTCTGCCATTCGGTGCCTGGGTATTTTACTGATTTCACCTCTATCGGCTCACTATCACCATGTAAAATCACATACATTACATCGGCACTAATATTTTTTACAGGGGTAGTAATGCTAACTTTATTCCGCTTTAGAATCGCTTCTATTTTTTTGAAAATCCAGATGTCTCGGTATTCCCCAAGAGGTATAATTGCTCCTCTGCTTATACTTAACTCCTTGTCAGGAATAATGCTTTCTTCTGTAATCTCTTCTACTTTTCCTAATCCATTGCATGTAGCGCATGCACCATAGGGCGAATTGAATGAAAAAGTGTTAGGTGCAGGTTCATCGTAAGACAGCCCTGTTTTAGGATCCATTAAATATTTTGAAAAATGATGGACATCCCCTTGGGCATCCAATAACATCAGCACCCCTTTACCCTCTTTAAGAGCCATTTTAAGAGATTGGCTTATTCTAAATCGATCCTTTTCATCTACAATAATACGGTCAATCACTAATTCGATATCATGTGTTTTATAGCGATCGACTTGCATTTTCGGAATCAAATCTTGCACCTCCCCATCAATTCTTACTTTAGCATACCCTCCTTTTCGGAGCTGTTCGAAAAGCTCTCGGTAATGTCCCTTCCTTCCTTTCACCACAGGAGCTAATATCATTAGCTTGCTGTTGGGAAAATTTTTAAATAGATGATCAATAATTTGATCCTCTGATTGACGAACCATTTTTTCGCCATTAATATATGAAAATGCCTCTCCTGCACGAGCAAATAGTAACCTCATGAAATCATATATTTCTGTTACTGTACCAACAGTAGACCTAGGATTACGAGAGGTGGTTTTTTGCTCAATAGAAATAACAGGGCTGAGGCCATTTATTTTATCGACATCGGGTCGTTCCAAATTACCAATAAACGATCGGGCATAGGCAGAGAAACTTTCCATATATCTTCGCTGCCCTTCAGCATATATGGTATCAAATGCCAATGATGATTTTCCGCTTCCACTGATGCCTGTGATAACCACTAATTTATTTCGTGGGAATACAATGTCAATGTTATTTAAATTATGCTCACGTGCACCAATAATTTCGATGTTTTCATGACCAGATATGTCAAATTTTTGAGAAGAGGAAGATTTTTTTTTAGCGATTGTCATTGAAAAAAAGCAAGCTATAAAAATGTAAGATTGTAAGGTGAAATACAAACTTTATTACACTCTGAGCAGTTTAAACTGTTTATTAAATTTCACCTATCAAAAACATATTTTCATTTTACAATATAGCT
>JAOULS010000311.1 GCA_029881895.1 Cyclobacteriaceae bacterium
CATGAGTGTTTTTTTGTGTTTTATCACCACACTCGATTTCGAATTATTTCGAAATTGGGGTTTCCGATTTGACATTACTCCTTTTACATACGTAGGGAAAGAAAGCCTCTCTTCATCAGAACCATCCACTATACTCCTATTAGTGATCCTGTTTTTATTATTACTAACTAGTACATTATATTTTTATCGATACCTAACACATCCATTTTTCAAAAATCTACCCAAAAGCCCTTGGCTTCATTCGCCTGTATATTTGCTAGCCACAGCACTATTATTCTTCCCCATAAGGGGAAGCTTGGACATTGGACAAATGAATATAGGTACTGTTTTTTTTCACAAAAAAAAACCATTTGCTAATCAGGCTGCTATCAATATATTCTGGAATTTTGGCGATTCGGTCACCAAAAGTTTGGAGGAAGACAACTATCCTGAAAACTTTCTCGATCCTGAGCAAACTATATTCGCTTTCGACCAACTATACCCAACAGATGATAGTGAAAACAAAAAGCTAATTATAGATAAACCAAACGTATTACTAATCCTATTAGAAAGCTTTACTACTAAAACTATCAGCACATTGGGTGGGATAGATGACGTGACACCTACGATTAATGCACTTAGTAAGGAGGGTATTCTGTTTGAAAATTTTTACTCAAGTGGAACTAGAACCGACAAAGGATTGATTTCAATATTAAGTGGTTTTCCCGCTCAGCCTAAAACTTCAATTATAACCTATACAAACAAATCTAAACAGCTTCCAAAACTCAATCATTCTTTTTTAGACATGGGGTATACTACTTCGTTTATCTATGGAGGTGATACTAATTTTGCCAATATTAATTCCTATTTGAATATGTGTATGTTCGATCACATCATCACAAAACAAGACTTCGATGGTAAATTGGTTACATCTAAATGGGGAGTACAAGATGGTATTGTTTTCGATAGTCTGTTCAGCCACATCTCTCGTAGCAAACTGCCTTTTTTCACTACTCTTTTAACATTAAGCAGTCATGAGCCTTTTGATGTACCATTAAGATCGTCTTTTTATGGAGAATCTGAAAAGGAAAAACATTTGAATTCCGTATATTATACGGATAAAGAACTCGGTAAATTTATTACTGAATTAAAAAAAACTACAACATGGGATAGCACATTGGTAATTATTACTGCCGATCATGGATCCCGACACCCAGAGAATAGTGAAGTTTATGAAACAGAAAATTTTCATATCCCAATGCTATGGATTGGAGGAGCATTAAACGTTAGCGATACGATTATAAGCAAGTATTCATCACAAACGGATTTGGCAGCAACGCTATTAAACCAACTCGGTATAAGTTCAACCCAATTCAGATACAGTAAAAATATTTTTTCAGTAGCATCAAAGTCATTTTCATTTTATGATTATAATAATGGCTTCGGATACATTGATGATAGTACGCAACTCATCTACGATTTAAATAGCCATCAATATATAAAACTAGTTGGAGGCTCTCCAGCCCTAACAAATGCCAAAGCCTATATGCAGACTATTTTTAGTGATTTTAATAAAAAATAGTAATTAGTGTACTGATAGAGTTGATTCTATTTAAAATGAATTTATTCACATTATCAATTCATTAATTGAAGTACATTTTCAGGTGGACGACCAAGCACTGCCTTATTTCCTTTTACGA
>JAOULS010000169.1 GCA_029881895.1 Cyclobacteriaceae bacterium
AAATAAACGAATTATTATGCTACACCAACATAACCTTTGAAAAGAGGTGGCATGCTCGTTATAGATAGTGACAATCACTATCATACATGGCTATTCCAAGAATAATTTAACTGTTTTAGATGTTTTGTGTACGAAACCTTCTTATATTGGGTATATATCCTGCATAGTATTAAATGTAGATACGTTGTAGGTAATATGATTGAGACTATGAGTACTTGCGAACTAAAAGATATTGATCCCGAAGACATTGATGATATCTTGATTCGAATTGAAGAATCATTTGATACAAAATTTCCTTACAATGCTTTTGAAAATGTTATGACATTTGGTGATTTAGTGTCTGCAATAGAAAAAAACTTAGCGTCAGAACACATCAACAACTGTACTACTCAACAGGCTTTTTATAAAGTAAGAAAAGCACTCAATAAAATGAACTTTAAGCAAGAAGTAAAGCTTGATTTGGAGTTATCTATTGTTTTCCCAAAAAGAGGTAGAAGAACTAGAATCAAAGAGTTTGTTGGTCATCTAGGAATTGATGTTTCAATCTTAGAACCGCATAAGTATTTGGTGAATACCAACTTACTTGTTTTGCTTTCAGGGGTTATTTTTCTGTTTTTCTACCCATTAATAGGTGTTGGAATAATTGGTCTGTCAATTTTCAGCCTTAGGGTGATGAACATACTTGGTACTGAACTTCGGGTAAGAAATATAAGGGAGCTCACTGAATTGCTTATGAATGAGAAATACGGTTTAAGTAGATCAAGTGACACAATTAATAGGAAAGAGCTTTGGGGTGTAGTAGAAAGCTACTTTAGACCTTATGATTTAACAGAAAAACTAACTCCTGACACTAAATTTGAATGGGCAAAATAAAACCTACAACAAAAGATAAATAAACATAGGGCTTATCTACAATTCGAAAGTTCATCGGTTTCTAATAAGTCCGCCTTGTAAAATATATATTTAGAAATTGGTCTTGATTTGTAAGTCAATGAAAATAAGGTTAACTCAGCTCAGAGTTAACCGAAGGAAATTTTCAACACTCGGGGTATCTAATTGCTATAGTTGCTGGTTTGGTTTGTCCTTTGAAGGGTGTAATCATTTTTAATTAAAATATCTAAATCAAACAAAATGAAAAAATTAAAACTAAATGCTATTTTCCTAATAACTTTAACAATTGGTGCAATATCGTACGCATTATATCAAAGATCTTTAACTCCGCTCAGAGTTATCCGTAGGAAACTCTGAGGTTTTCTTATCCCTATGTTTCCAAACTCATAGTCATGTTACGAGTGACCTCTGAGGAGATGAAAAACTTTAGGTTAGCAGGATAGCGGTTTATCGAATTTCTTCGTTACTAGTTGGTGCTCCAATCCTGCAAATTGCACGTATATTGCTTCCAAATCGCTACAATTCACTGTGGCGTTGGCAGAAAAATCATTGCTATC
Source organism: Cyclobacteriaceae bacterium (assembly GCA_029881895.1). Lineage (GTDB taxonomy): Bacteria > Bacteroidota > Bacteroidia > Cytophagales > Cyclobacteriaceae > JAOUKH01. The sequence continues at coordinate 1,449 of JAOULS010000169.1, forward strand.
AAAAAGTTCCCAATTCAAGAACTTTTATTATCTTTGTCCGTAAAAAATAAAAGAACTAAGTGGAAAGGATATTTGCAAAAAGTATTTTAAGAAAATATTGGGACAAGCATGCAGATTCTGAACAATACTTAAAAACATGGTATGACACTGCTATGAGCAGTAATTGGAATGACCCTATCGATGTTAAAAATACTTATGCTAATGCATCAATCTTAAAAAACAGCAGAATAGTATTTAACATTAAAGGTAACTCTTACAGACTGATCACAAAGTTTAATTTTGAAAAGCAATGGATTTTTATTCGGTTTATTGGGACTCATGCAGAATATGATAAAATAGATGCTAATACAATTTAATATACAAGGACATGGAAGTTAAACTTATCAGAACGGAGTCAGACTATCAAAAAGCCTTAGAAAGGCTTGAAATGATATTTGATGCAAAAATTGGCACTCAGGAAAGTGATGAAGCAGACGTATTAGGACTTCTTATAGACGAATACGAGAAGAAACATTACCCAATTGATGCCCCCGACCCCATAGAGGCAATTAAAATTCGAATGGAAGAAATGCATCTTAAACAAGTGGATCTCATTAAAGAAATTGGTGGGAAAAGTAGAGTATCAGAAATATTAAACCGAAGAAGAAAACTGACTGTCGATATGATTAGGAATCTTACTACTCGTTTAAACCTTTCTGCTGGACTACTGATTAAGGACTATCAATTGATAAAATAAAACGATTGGCAATCGAGTAAACAGCCGAGAGCTATGAGCTCACGGTGCAAAGTCTCTCACTGTATTCCGATGAAAATCGGGACAGGAAGTATACAGCGGTTCACTGAATTTAACTCAGCTCAGAGTTATCCGTAGGAAACTCTGAGGAAATGGAAAACGAATTATTATGCTACACCAACATAACTTTTGAAAAGAGGCGCAAACTCATTCTGGTTTTGTGCCTTTGTCAAGGAAAAATAATTCAAATTATAAACGCCATTTTATAATCAAATTGATATGAATCTGTTACCCAAAGAGTTTAAAAGGATATGTCACTTTTAATATCAGATGGGTGTTCTATCAATCATTTTTTAGCTGACGATTAAACCCAATGATTCATTAAAGTAAGCAATGCATTTTTATTAGCCTTTTACTTTTCTATCTTAGCTATATACAAAAGAAGTCTTCGGGTCTTATATCCATTCATAATGGGCATGAAGATTACTTTTTATTTTATTAGCAAACCTCAATAAAACGCAATGAAAAAATCAGCTAAAACAGAATCTTCACGAAGAAATTTCATAAAAGGAGCCTCGCTTTCCGCAGCCGGATTCATGATTATGCCTCGCCATGTATTGGGCGGAAACGGCTTTGTGGCTCCCAGTGATAAAGTAACTGTAGGCATAGTTGGTGCAGGAGGAAAAGGAAAAGAAAACACTGCTGCATTATTAAAACATAAAGATGTGGAGGTAGTTGCTATAGCCGACCCTGCTAACTTTTGGGATTTAGAACGGTTCTATTATAAAACAACAGCTGGTCGTGAACCTGTAAAGCAAATGATAGAAAGTGAAAGACCTAAGGGAAAAGTGAAGGAGTATCTGGATTTTCGCAGAATGCTGGAAAAGGAAAAATCAATAGACGCCATTATGTGCTCTACCCCCGACCATACGCATGCATACGTATCTCTATTGTCTATGCGAGCAGGGAAGCATGTTTATTGTGAAAAGCCACTAACGCATAATATATGGGAAGCCAGAGAAGTACAGCGTGTAGCCAAAGAAACTGGACTGGCCACACAAATGGGTAATAATGGACATAGTACCGATGGCATCAGAGAAACTGTTGAGTACCTCAGAGATGGTGCTATTGGAAAAGTAAAAGATATTCATGCCTGGGTACCTGTCTCTAGGTGGAATCCTACACTTCAGGGACTCCCTAAAGGAGCTTCAAAACTACCAGATAACTTTGATTGGGATCTTTGGCTTGGGCCTCGTGAAGTTAGGGATTACCACGAAGCTTATACCCCAGTTACATGGCGTGACTTCTGGGCCTTTGGTTGTGGTGCTATGGGCGACTTTGGATGCCACGATATGGATGCCGCAGTTTGGGCTTACGACCTACAGTCACCTGAAAGTGTAGAGCTTAAACCTGCAGGCTATAATGATTCAGAAATAGCTCCTTATGGCGAAATAGGTTACTATAATTTTGCAGGAAAAGGAAATCAACCACCTATTAAGCTTACTTGGTACTCTGGTGGCCTACAACCAGAACTTCACGAAGCATTGCCTCAGGGGTATAGCTGGCCAAGAAGAGGTACTATGTTTGTGGGAGATAAAGGCATATTAGTAAATGAAGGAGGCAACCGAGCCCCCAAGTTGTTTCCTGAGAGTTTAGAGAAATCATATACTCCTCCCAAGCCATCCATTGAACGTTCTAATGGTCATTATAGAGACTGGATAGATGCCATAAAGGGAGGAAATTCTGCTAGTTCTAATTTTGAATATGGAGCTCGTTTAACAGAAATAACCCTTTTAGGAGTTCTCTCACTAAGACTAGGGGGCAAAAAGATTTATTGGGATGCAAAAAATATGAAAGCAACAGGCTTACCCGAAGCTGACAAATTTATACAGGAGCCTGTACGAAAAGGGTGGGAAATGTAATGCCAATTAAAAGACCATGTTATAAATAAAGTGCAGGAGCTATTTGAGTTCCTTGCGCTTTATACAAAAAACAATACTTATTCTCCTCAGAGTTTCCTACGGATAACTCTGAGGAGATGGAAAATTGACTGTTGCGTAAGCCAAATTCAAAAAATAAAAAGGCTCTAAGATTCTGCATGAAATCATATGCCAGAAATACTAGAAGCAGTCCTGCCAATCTGTAAATTGGTCTATTTAGAATTGAAAAAAACAATAAACAATTTGGCAGATTTGCCTATGTTGAATCCGAAACATTATCTTCAACAAAACGTACGCTCCATACAGTGAGGTTAAGCTCTCATACATAAAAACCAACTAACAGAATTTAATATGATTGAAAAAACATACTTGGGATTAATATTGATTTTCTTCATAATAGCATTTGCAGTTAGGAACATTAAAACTTATGTGTCTATAAAAAAATCAATTAAAGGAAAGTCAATAAAATTAACGTTATCAGTTCTTTTCTCAACAATTATTTATTGCCTGATTCTTTTACGTTTGACTTTTTTTGATCCTAATTGGATATTAGAGATTGATTTGTCAGAATATAGACTCATAAATTTAGTAGGGCTGATTTTTGTTTCTGCTGGATTTGTTTTAGGTATTCTTGCATTAATTGCAATGAAAAATTCATGGAGAGTTGGCATTAAATATGACCAAAAAACTGATCTGGTCACAACAGGAATTTATAGAATAAGTCGTAATCCATATTTTTTATCATATGACATTTTAATTTTGGGATATATATTAATTTTCCCTTCACTTATTATGCTGGCATTTTATATAGCACTCGTGATTATCTTTCACACCATGATTCTAGAGGAAGAAAAATATTTACTGAATGTACATGGGAAAGATTATATAAACTATAAAAAAAAGGTGAACAGGTATTTAATAATGAAATAAATTTAAAAATATAATTCATAGAGTAGCACCCATAAATATGTTATATTTATGTAATTTGCTTACATCAAAATATGTGGTGAAAACATCAAATAGAAAAGTAGAATGTATAAGTACAAAAGAATATTGGTTGGATTGGATTTAACTGAAATTGATGAAGCTGTTATTAAATATGTCAATTTCTTGTGTGTTATTTTTGAAGTGGATAAGGTTTATTTCTTTCATGTTGCAAAATCATTTGAATTACCTTCAGGAATTATAGAAAAATATCCTGACTTAATTGCTCCGGTTGACGAAACAATTAAAAAGCAGGTTAAGAGCGTAATAGAAACACATTTTAATTGTAATGTAGAGTATAGTATTGAGGTGAAAGAAGGAAACCCAACCGACCAAATATTAAGGTGGACTAACTTCAAGGATATTGATTTAGCAGTTGTAGGGAAAAAAGAAAGATTAAATGGGGAAGGTGTTCTGTCAGGTGAATTGGTAAAAACAAGCCATTGCTCAATTTTGTTTGTTCCAGAATCAGCACATCCTTCAATTCAAAAAATAATGATTCCTATTGATTTTTCAAAAACGGGCAAGATGACATTAGAAGTTGGGGGAAAATTACAGAAAAAATTTAATTGCAATCTTTTATTTCAGCATTGTTATCACGTACCCACTGGCTATCATACTTCTGGGAAATCGTATGAAGAATTTGCCGAATTAATGCGTGAACACGCTCAAAATGATTTGGAGAAATTTATAGAACCAAGCGAATTAATTCCAAATCTGACACAGACTAACTTGTTTCTTGATGAAGATCATGATCCAGCTAAACATATAAGAAATATTTCTAAAACGGAACAAGTTGACTTTATTATTATTGGCTCTAAAGGACGTTCAGAAATTGCTTCTATACTTGTTGGGTCAGTAGCAGAAAAAATAAGTAAACTAGAAAAACAAATACCCGTATTAGTAGTGAAAAACAAACAACAAAACATGGGTTTTTTAGATGCATTACTAAAACTTTAAATCAACTATTATGAAGCATACACTAGCGATAACGATTTGTATGGCTATTTTATTTATGAGTACAGCACAAACAAAATTAATTGAGAAAGTAGATAAAAAAGGGGATGATATTGTAATTCCATATCAAAAGTACAAACTAAATAATGGTCTAACTATAATTATTCATGAGGATAACTCCGACCCTGTAGTGCATGTTGATGTTACCTATCATGTAGGTTCAGCACGTGAAGAATTGCAAAAATCTGGATTCGCACACTTTTTTGAACACATGATGTTCCAAGGGTCGGATAATGTGGGTGATGAAGAACACTTTAAGTTTGTGACAGAATCAGGTGGTACATTAAATGGTAGTACTAACCGTGATAGAACGAACTATTTTGAGACTGTTCCGAGTAATCAACTGGAAAGGATGTTGTGGTTAGAGGCTGATAGAATGGGATTTTTGTTAGATGCTGTTACACAGGAAAAATTTGAAATACAGAGAGCCACAGTTAAAAATGAAAAGGGACAAAATTATGATAACAGACCCTATGGCCGTTGGAGAGAATTAAATTCAGAGACTTTGTACCCTTATGGTCACCCATACTCTTGGCTAACCATAGGTCTATTAGAAGACCTTG
>JAOULS010000170.1 GCA_029881895.1 Cyclobacteriaceae bacterium
ATTTGGTAGTACATAAAGGTGTATAACAACTATAAACGCACTAATATTTAACAATTGTTAATAGTAGTTGATATCAAATTTTCAAAAATGCATGAATATTAAAAGAAAAACACTAAATTGAATTTATTATCAGTTTTAATAATTGAGAAAGTATTTGAAAAAAGAATTGTCTATATTTAAAACTTAAACTATTAATCAGTAAAAAAATGGAAAATCAAAGTTTGTTGGATATATGGCCTTATTACGCTACTATAATTGCTAATGGATTAGTTGGATTCGGTCTAATAGTATTAATTATCCATTTTGTGAGGCTATCAATTACGAAAGGGTATGCAAAAAAATATGATTATCTTAATAAAAATGAAGCAAAGTATCTTTTAGTGGGATTTATATCATTGATAATTGCGGTAAGCCTTTACATGAATAGTGCAATGGTTAATTTCTTTAGCCGTGGAGGAGTTTTTGAACTTGCAATAGGGCTATTTATTTCATCAATAATTGGAGTTGCTTTTGGGTATGCACTATATGCATATCTTAAGTTTTATTATCCTTCTATTCTGGAAGAAAAGCTTATGAAACTTAGATTTAAACCTAGAATTTCTCCTGAGACTGGTAATGTCATGAAATTGCTTACTGAAGATGAAGAAGATGTACACCTAACCGATGAAATGATTGAACATGAAGAGTCAATGAAATATGAGTATGATGTATGGATGGATGAAGCTTCTGGGCATAAATTTATTGAACGATATGATGGACAGCAGCATGCAAAACTGTGTCCTGATTGTAACTTTAGAACCTTGAAAGAATATAAAGAGGAAGAAATTCAAGCTCCTACTCAGAATGAAGCAGGTTTGGGTAAAAAGTATTTCAAATGTTCATATTGCTCTCATCACGAGTCACATGATGTTAAAATTGCTTCTTTAAGTGAAAAGGCAAAAATGTTGTAAGATTAATAAAAGTAAAAAACATATTAAAAAGCGTGTTTCTTTAATTAGGAATACGCTTTTTATTTTATGCCAAATTCTTTTTGGATAATTTTCCTGAATTTTTTCATGATAGTACCATATTCATAGACAATATCCTGTGTTACCATAAAAAGATCATAACGCTTCCCTGTATTTAAGTCTTTTAAGTACATAGTTGAAGAAAATAATTTGTTTTTACCAGCATCAACATTTTCTCCATAATTATAAGAATTCATCATATCATTTTCTAGAACGTACTTATATCCCTTCTTTATGAGAGTGTAGTATTCAGATCTATTTGAAATGATATATTGAAAAGGGTAGTATGTTGCTTCAAGAGCTAGTTCTTTATTGGCTTCTATCGAAATCACATTTCTATGACTATTACGCTTTCGTTGTGCATAAGGCATATTAACGTCATTTTTTATGTGCTCGTACTCAAGAAAGATAACTTTTTCAGTTTTTAAATCTGTTGGTAATACGAAAGCTTTTTTTTGACCTCGGCAAACCAAAGTACTTATAGATAGAAAAACAAATAGGGGGAGTATGTAAAATGATTTCATGGTACGTTAAAAAGTGAATTTATTTATCGATTAAACTTTTATCTAAAATTAATCATTCATCAATAGAAGTAAAAAATATTGAGTGAATATCTATTTCTGTTGGTTATGCATCTAGCTATTGCATAAGTTGTTATATTTGCACCAAATATTATTTGGTAAACATGTCCTATCTAAACAAATTAGACGCTATTGATCGTAGAATTTTAGAAATTCTTCAAAAAAATGGAAAAATTACAAATGCTCAATTAGCTATTGAGGTAGGTCTTTCGCCTGCACCTACCTTAGAGCGAGTAAAAAAAATGGAACGTAATGGGGTAATAGAAAGTTACCATGCAAAACTTAACCATACTTCGATAGGCATAGGTGTGTCCACTTTTGTTTTAGCAACGTTAAAATCACACAATCGTAAACATTTAGAATATTTTGTTGAATGTATTAATGAAATAGATGAAGTGGTTGAGTGTCATCATATTACAGGAGCGGGTGATTTTATTTTAAAAATTGTATGTAAAGACATTCAAGCATATCAACAATTAATGTTAGAAAAAGTGAGTGATATCGAGGTTGTCGATAACTTACAATCTATGATTTCAATGTCTACCTATAAAGATAGTAAGGTAATGCCTATACCAGGAGGGGTGAAACAATGAAAAAGCAAAAAAATTTAATACTTGATAATAATCAAGTAAAACAAAAAATTAAGAGAATTGCTTATCAAATTTTAGAAAATAATTTTGATGAAAAGGAATTATTATTAGCAGGGATATGGTTGCAGGGGTATAAAGTGGCAGAGCTTTTAAAAAATGAGCTGGAGGAAATAGCTAATTTTTCTATACAATTACTAAAAATTGAATTAGACAAAGAGTCTCCAAAGCAAAGTGAAATACATTTAGATGAAGAGGAGGAATTACTTCGTGATAAAGTCATCATCATAGTCGATGATGTGTCGAATACTGGAAGAACAATGGCATTTTGTTTAAAACCTTTTTTAAATAATACAGTAAAGAAAATTGAAACGGCTTCTTTGGTAAATAGAAGCCATACTACATTTCCAATATCGTGTACGTATACAGGTTATGAGTTGTCTACTACCATAAATAATCATGTTGAGGTAAAAATTACTAATAATAATGTGAATGTCTTTCTATCGTAATAATTTTTATGGAAGGCGTAATTTTTGACAAACCTAATTTAAGACCAAATTTTGGTTCTTAGTTGTAATTTATGGAATCACCATTATATATTGACAAAATTAATAACTATCAACAACAATTGGAAGATAGTAATGAGAGGATACGTATTCTTGAAAATGAATTAAAAAGATACAAGACATCTGCAGATAGTGCTAATTATGGATTATGGAATTTTGATTTAGTTACAAATACACCTTTTATTTCTGTCCCTTGGAAAACAATGTTGGGTTTTAGAGAGGAGGAGGAATTAGTATTAGATGGTTTGCTGGAAAAACTTCTACACCCAGAGGATAGGGATCGAGTATTGCAGCGTTTTGAAGAGTTTAAACAAGAAAAACATACTGTTTATAATGAGGTGTTTAGAATGTTGCATACCGATGGAACGTTTCGATGGATAAAATCACGTGCTAAAAGCATAAAAGATAAATCTGGAAAGGTAATCATGTTAGCGGGATCGCATACTGATATTACGGAAATTAAGGAGGCTGAACTTGCATTAAGAGAGAGTGAGAATAAATATAAAATGCTTTTTCAGAACTCATTGGTAGGAATATTTCGATCGGAAGTGGCTACAGGAAAAATTATTGAAGCAAATGATAAAGTTTGGGATATTGTAGGCAAAAAAAATGCTAATAGTAGTCTCACTTTTGATTTTTATAAAAATCCAAAGGATAGAGATGATATTATTAATGTTTTAAGAACAAAAGGAAGAATAGAGGACGTAGAATTAGAAATTAGGAAAAAAAATGGCGAATTAATATGGGTTTTATTTAGTGCCTTTTTGTTTAAAAAGGAGGAAATAATTGAAACGGTAATAATAGATATAACAGAAAGAAAGAATACTTTTTTAGAGTTACAAAAAGTTAATTTTGAACTAGATAATTTTGTTTATCATGCGTCTCACGATCTTCGTTCTCCACTAAGTTCTATATTGGGTTTGCTCAATATCTACAAAATGGAAAAAAATCCATCAATTCAGGCTGATTGTATAGATCGAATTGAGAACAGTATCATGCGGTTAGATAATTTGGTGGGAGATCTTTTGAGTATCTCTAGAAATGATAGAGTAAACGATCCACATGTTGATTTTAATTTTCTAATAGAAATTAATGATAGCATCAGTAGTTGTTTTTCAGGATTAATTACAAAAAATTTAGATATTCGTGTACGTGTAAAACAACCAATGCCATTTGTGTCTGATCTTACTAGGGTAAGGACAATATTGAACAACCTTATTTCAAATGCTATAAAATATAGAGATTTAGAAAAACCTTTATCAATCATTAATATTGATGTAGAAGTAAATAGGAAGGAAGCTCTATTAAAAATTGAGGATAATGGTCAGGGTATTGAAGAAAATAAAATAAACAATATTTTCAATATGTTTTTTCGTGCTAATGAAAAAAGTCAAGGTTCAGGTTTAGGTTTGTATATTGTGAAAAATGCAATTGAAAAATTAAAAGGAGAAATAGATTTAGAAACTAAGATGTTGGAAGGATCAACTTTTTCTGTTGTAATTCCAAATAGTAATATCAGTGAAAGTTGAGTTTTATAAAGATTGAAATATAAGCATTATGTCTATACATAAACCAAAAATAAAAAAAATAACTACTCATCAGCTTCAAGAAATGAAGAGTAGGGGAGAAAAGATATCTATGCTTACAGCGTATGATTATTCTATGGCAAAAATTCTTGATAGTGCAGGGATTGATGTTTTATTGGTTGGAGATTCAGCTTCGAATGTAATGGCAGGGAATGAGACTACTTTGCCAATTACGTTAGAACAGATGATATATCATGCATCATCGGTGGTGAAGGCTACTACACGATCTTTTGTAGTTGTTGATATTCCTTTTGGATCGTATCAAGGAAATTCATCTGAGGCACTTCGTTCTGCAGTTCGAATTATGAAAGAATCGGGAGGGCATGCAGTAAAAATGGAAGGAGGGAGTGAGATTAAAGAATCTATCGTTCGAGTATTGAGTGCAGGTGTGCCAGTAATGGGACATTTGGGTCTTACTCCTCAGTCAATATTCAAATTTGGCACTTATACAGTTCGTGCTAAAGATGAGGAAGAAGCAAAAAAATTAATTGAAGACGCAAAATGCCTAGAAGAATGTGGATGTTTTGCTATTGTAGTAGAAAAAATTCCAGCAAGTTTGGCTGAAAAAGTAGCAAATGAAATATCAATTCCAGTAATAGGGATAGGTGCAGGGAATGGTGTTGATGGTCAGGTGTTGGTAATGCAAGATATGCTAGGAATAACTAAAGAATTTAAACCGCGCTTTTTAAGACGTTATGCAGACTTGGATACGATTATTACTGATGCAGTAAGTAATTATATAGAAGATGTGAAGGCAGGTGACTTTCCTAGTGAGGAAGAGCAGTATTAATTCTGCTCATGATAGTCAAATTCAGAAAACTTTGTTAAAATGTCTGTGCCAAGGTATTTGTTATCTTTGTTAACATACCATTGACGAACTTTAGGAAGTTTCATGTTGTTGATTTTAGAAATGTCCTTTAAAAGGATATACTCACCATCATTTTTAGTTTCATCATGAAAAAATTGATAAATTTCCATTGCATAGCTAGTTGGATTGAAATAAAAAAACCAGGTATCATTTCCAACACTTTTTTCGTAGGTCACTTTCAATACAAGATAGTCTTTCCCTTTGAATGTTTTTAGAAGCACCACGGGGTCAATTATTGTTCCCTTATCTTTTAATTTCATAGGTAGTCCATAGAGATAAGTGTAATAATCTCTCATAAACAACGACCTTTCACAAGTAAGGTGATATTTGGTTACTTCTTCTGATGAAAATTCAGTCTTATTATTCATTGAAATGGAACATTCATCACTTTTTATTGCTCTTTTAATTATTCGATTGCCCCTCTTTTCTTCAAGTCGAAAATTATTAGAAAGGTTGTCAATACTTACTCTACTATATCGGTTAGATTTTTCGGGTGTTTCTAATGTTATTTCTAGTGTGGCATAAAAGTCACTCCATTGGTTTGTTGGATCATGATATTCTATGGCTTTTTGAAGTAACTCTTCCCCTGATATATTTTGTGAGAAAGAGGAGCTTACGAAAAAAAAGAGGAGTGAAGAAATCGTTTGTCTCATGTTGATTTAAAAAGTTGTTTGTCTCCAAATTTCAATTTTATTTCATTGAAATTTATACTCATATGAGAACAGTCATAGATGCATTTGCCATTTTCAATGACTAATACTTGAGGAGACTCATGTCGAATTTTGAGAGTGCTTTCAATTTTATTAGAGACACCTCTATAACTTAAAATATCTAAAAATACAGGATTTATATTTTTCATTGCATTTGATTCCCAATCATTTTCAAATCGATTGAATATCATATTACTTAAACTACAGGTAGAACTATACTTAAAAATAAGCTGTGTTTTTTCGGAAGATTTTTCCAAAACATGTAGTAATTGATTTTCGTTTTCAAGATGTTCCCAATTTATTTTATTCATACCATATATCTTTTGCACTTTCGCTATATCGCGGTTTTCTTATTTTCTCTTTAACACTTGGAGGTTGGTTTTCGTTCCTTTTAATTAGTTTTGCCCACCAAATTTTAAATTTAATAGTTTTTTCTTTTTCTTTTAAAGAGTTAAGCGGCTTATGGTAGGTGGTGTACTTCGCACTGGGATGCATTCCCTTTTTATAGGTTTTTTTAATTTTAAAATTACCTTGAAACGCCATCGCTTTATATGCGCTATTTTTTGGAGCTATACCTTTTAAAGCATCTTCGTGAGATTTTGGATTATGTTTATAATTTGTCTTGCTCTTCGTGTTTCCCTTATGAGTAGTTGCCCCTTCGGCCAGATAGCCAGGGGACAATTCAAAGGTAGTGAAACGACCTTTGAAATCACTTCCGTCATTTGCAGGTATTCGTACTTTTTTTCGATTACCCTTTATATT
>JAOULS010000171.1 GCA_029881895.1 Cyclobacteriaceae bacterium
GAAAAGAACGATCCTTTATTTCAATGATTCGGGTTTGCCCATTCAGTTCAAAATGAACTTGGCAAATGCCATTTTCATTAGGGACAGAAGTGTACAATTTATTGATGATAATAGCTTTTCCTTTCCCTATTTCTACAAAAATTTCTTCATTATCTTTCAGCCCATAGAAGAATGATGGGGTTGGAATACGCCATATCTCACCATATTTTGTCCAGTGGGCATGGAAATTTTCGAATACCTTTGGATATAACTTGTATGACAAGAAATCTAGTTCATCGCAATACTCATCAAATTTTTCTTGAAAAGCTTTAAACTCTTTATCAAAGTCAATAGGTGCTAAATGAGCATTGGGTCTATCCGTAAAAGGTTGTTCACCCTTCAGAATTATTTTACTCAATTCTTTTGGAAACCCACCGTGCGGTTGTCCCAATTCTCCTTTAAATAAACTAACTACTGATTCGGGGAAAGATAAACTGTGACCATTTTCAAGTATGTCACTTACAGTAAGTTCATTGGATGTCATGTACAACGCCATGTCACCCACTACTTTTGATGATGGTGTTACTTTAACCAAATCTCCAAATAATAGATTTACGTCCCTATAATTATTCTTTACTATTTCAAATTTATCTTCCAATCCTAGGGCAGCTGCTTGTGGGCGTAAGTTCGAATATTGCCCACCAGGAATTTCGTGGTCATATACTTCAGCAGTACCCGCTTTTAACCCCGATTCGAAAGGGTAATACCATTCACGTACATCTTCCCAATAATTTGAGTATTCATTGAGTGATTTTATATCAAAATCAGGTTTCCGGTCATGCCCATCGAGTACGGCAATCATGGAGTTAAAATTGGGCTGAGAAGTAAGTCCACTCATGCTACTCAATGCTACATCTACCACATCTACACCTGCATTAATTGCCTCCATATAGGTTGTTGACTGTATGGAAGAAGTATCATGCGTATGTAAATGTATGGGTAAATCAACGGCTTTTTTTAGTTCTGTAATCAGCAGATTAGCACTTTTAGGTTTTAGTAGACCCGCCATATCTTTTATGGCCAGAATATGTATTCCTTCGTCTTCTAATTGTCTAGCTAAGTCAAGGTAATACTGTAAATTATATTTAGAATTTTCATTATAAATGTCACCTGTATAACAGATAGACCCTTCTGCCAATGCACCCGTTCGTTCTTTTATTGTTCGGATACTTACTTTCATTGCTTCTATCCAATTCAATGAATCGAATACACGGAACAAATCAATACCATTTTCCCATGATTTTTCAATAAATTTTTCAATAAGATTGTCAGGGTATGCTTTATAACCTACACCATTTGATCCACGAAGAAGCATCTGAAGTAAAATATTCGGCATCGCTTTTCGGAACATTTTCAATCGCTGCCATGGGTCTTCATGTAAAAATCGCATGCATACATCAAAAGTTGCTCCACCCCATACTTCCATAGAGAAAGTAGAGGGGTGGTTTTTAGCAAAACCCTCAGCCGATTTTACCATATCTAAGGTTCTCATGCGAGTGGCTAACAATGATTGATGAGCATCTCGAAAGGTAGTATCTGTAAAATGAATATTATTTTCATTTTTCAACCATTTCGAAAATGCCTCAGGGCCTAACTCAGTTAGTTTATCTTTTGTTCCTTTTGGATATTCACTTGATTTATTGAAAAGTGGAATTTTTGGCTCACGAAATACTTTTGATGAATTAATAAATTTCACATCATCATTGCCGTTTACAGAAACATCAGCAAGGTAATTCAGTACGCGTGTACCGCGATTATGATAACGTTTAAACTGAAATAGTTCAGGATGGTTGTCAATGAATTTTACGGTAGATTCTCCCTTATAAAAAACGGGGTGATTAATAACGTTTTCTAAAAATGCGATATTGGTTTTCACACCTCTAATTCTAAATTCTGTTAAGGCACGATTTAGACGTTGAGCAGCCCCTTTTAAAGTTCTGCCAGACGATGAGATTTTTACAAGCATGGAATCGAAAAATGGAGAAATAGTTACTCCTGCATAACAATTACCTGCATCTAAACGTATTCCAAATCCTCCAGCGCTACGGTAGGCGATAACTTTTCCATAATCTGGAGTAAAATTGGTAGCCGGATCTTCGGTAGTAACCCTACACTGGATGGCATACCCATTACACTTTATATCCTCCTGACTTTTAATAAAAATTCGAGGATCCTCAAGTTTATGCCCCCTAGCTATTTCTATTTGTATACGAACGATGTCTAATCCTGTAATTTCCTCTGTAATGGTATGTTCTACCTGAATTCGAGGGTTTACTTCAATAAAATAGATGTTTTCATCACTATCTACTAAGAACTCTACTGTACCAGCATTATTATACCCTACAGTCCGAGCAATAGACAACGCATATGCATATAATTTATCCTTCGTTTCTTGTTTTATGCTCATACAAGGCGCCACTTCAACTACTTTTTGAAACCTGCGCTGTACCGAACAATCACGCTCGAACAAATGAACAATATTTCCATAATTGTCACCCAATATTTGAATTTCGATATGTTTTGGGTTGTCAATGTATTTTTCAAGAAATACGGTGTCATTACCAAAGGCTTTCAACGCTTCGTTTTTAGCGTCAGGAAAAGAATGTGTTAATTCATTTTCATTTGTCACTACTCGCATGCCACGTCCACCACCTCCTGCTACTGCTTTAATCATTAGTGGGTAGCCGATACGGTTTGCTTCCGTTTTGGCAATTGAAATGTCTGTCAAATCAACTTTGCTATCTTCAATAACTGGTACTTTGGCTTCACTAGCTACTTTTTTTGCGGCTACTTTGTCACCAAGTTGCGCCATTGTTTCAGGAGTAGGTCCAATGAAAATAATGCCTTCTTCTCTACACCTTGTAGCAAATTCTACATTTTCAGATAGAAATCCATACCCTGGATGAATTGCATCTACATCATTTCTCTTGGCTACAAGAATAATTTCTTCAATGTCTAAATAGGGTTTTAAAGGATTGTCATCTGTTCCTATTTGATAGGCTTCATCTGCTTTATAGCGATGTAATGAGTAACGGTCTTCAAATGTGTAAACGGCAACAGTAGAAATTTTTAACTCAGAAGCAGCTCTAAAAACGCGAATAGCAATCTCGCCTCGGTTGGCGACTAATAATCTTTTAATGGGGACTAAATTTTGTGACATGGAGTAATGTTTTTACGGATTAAGATGTGACATTTAAATTTTATGCGAGTATGTTTATGGAAAATATTTAATGATAGAAAATTTAGAGTAGGTCTCTAGTTAATATCAAGTTGCAATTTATATGAAATATATCACATTTGTTTTTTGTGTAAGTATTTTTATTATTCTTACAGGCTGTAGGGATGATAATTTTGGAGGAACGAATAGGTTGGAAATAGTAGCTGGTACATTAGATTTGAATGAGTATGATCTAATAAACGAACATCCTATTGTACTAAGTGGGGAATGGGAGATGTACTGGCATCAATTACTCAGCCCAGATGACTTTAGTAGTAATTCGGCATTAACCCCTGATACAATTCTTTCGTTTCCCTCTTATTGGAACGGTTTGATGATTAATAATGAACGATTAGGAGGTGATGGGTATGCTACCTATCGTTTGATTATAAAAAATGCACCCTCTAATGAAGCGTTAGCCATTAAAATGATCAATGCCATGACGTCTTATAAGTTGTGGGTAAATGACGAACTATTATTTGAAAATGGGAATGTAAGTACTGATAAAGCCGGTGCAGTACCTGAATTTTACCCTGAAATTCATTCTTTTCAAGTGGAAGATGGTCAAATTGCTATTGTACTACAGATTTCAAATTTCCATCACGCAAAAGGGGGTATGAGAGGGGAAATGATAGTAGGTGAAATTAATAGCGTATATAATATTAGAGAGAAAAATGTAGTTTTTGATATTTTCCTTCTAGGAGCCATTTTTATTATCAGTATATATCATTTTAGCTTATTTTTCTTATTAAGAAAAGATGTTTCCACGCTGTATTTTGGTCTGTTATGTCTTGTTGTCACTATTCGAATTGGAGCTACAGGTGAAATTTTTCTTAATGATTATTTTAATTTCCCTTGGGAAATGATTTTAAAACTCGAGTATGTGCCTTTTATTGCTGCTCTACCTGCTTTTTTGCTATTTGTACAGGCAATTTTTCCTAAAGAAACATCTCCATTCCTGATTCGATTATTTGTGATTACTAGTTTACTATTTCTTTTACTTGTTCTAGTAACTAGGGCATCTATCTATTCTTACTTAGCAGTTCCCTACCAAGTGTTTATTTTATTTGGAGGGATGTACGTGTTTTATGTTTTGTATAAAGCGCTTCGTAAGAAAGGTGACAAAAGTGGTCAAACATATATTTTTCTGTTTGGCTATAGCATTTTATTTTCTGCTGTTGTTTATGATTTATTATACTATAACTTTTACGCACAAGCAGGATCTTTGGCACCATTTGGTCTATTTGGTTTTATCTTTTCTCAATCGTTCCTGTTGTCAAAACGATATGCTACAGCATACAAATTTATTGAAGCGTATAATGAGACATTAGAAGAAAAAGTAGAAGAAAGAACTGTTGAGTTAGCGCAAAAAAATGATAGTCTAAAACAGTTAAATAATGAAAAAGATGGCATGATTGATATTGTTGCTCATGATTTAAAATCACCCTTTAACAATATTTTGGGCCTTTCTCAACTAATGAAACTTTCAGGAAAATTAAACCAAGAGCAAGACGAATATTTGAATCAAATAGAAAGCGTAGTAGGGGGTGGGGTGAATTTAATTCATGATTTACTTGACATGCATGCTTATGACTATGAAGGGTTTCAGCCAAATTTTTCAAAAGTTAGTTTAGGTGTTTTTTTTGATGATTGGAAAAAAACATATGTCCAGCGATTGAGAAATAAAAATCAAACACTATTGTGTGAGGTTGAAAAAGGGACTGAAGCTAATACAGATAAAGATATTTTTAGTAGAATAATGGACAACCTACTCACCAATGCCATGAAGTTTTCAGAAAATGGAAAAAAAATATGGATTTCTGCAAGATTTGAAGAAAATCAAATACGCATTACAGTAAAAGACGAAGGGCAAGGGTTAAGCAATGAAGATAAAAAATTAATGTTTAAGCCATTTCAACGTTTATCAGCGAAGCCAACCTCAGGAGAAAGTTCTAATGGGTTAGGACTTTCTATTATTAAAACATTAGTGTCGAAAATAAATGGTCAAGTAGAAGTAGAGAGTGAATTAGGCGTTGGCTCATCGTTTAGCATCCTACTTCCAAGTAGTAAAGTTCCATTACTATAAAATAATCACATCATGGATTTTAGCAATATTAAACCCCTCTTGGGTTAATTGTTGTGCATAGTTACTATTTTGATCTAAAATAGGATTGGTATGATTAAAATGAATGAAATGTATTTTGTTCTTTTCTTTGCGAGATAGGTTTTCGAATGTTTTCATACTTTCGATTATAAAAGGATGAGGAATTTCAGAAATATTCCTATTATTTATTTCTTCACCATTGTAAAACGTGCCATCAATAAAAGCGTAATCTACTTCGGAGATCGTTTTTGAAATATCTTTTTCCCATTTCTCCCATTTATCAATATCTGGTACAAATAAAACTTTTTTAGTAGGTCCTATAATCGTATAGCCAATAGTTTCTGAATATTCATCTCGGTGTGGAACTTGAAAGGGAATAACACTTAAATTGGGGGTAAGTTGTATTTCTTTTTCATTCGAAATTTCTTGAATATCAATATTGTGATTACTTACTAATTGACTCCATGGCCCATTTTGTTCCAAAAAAAGCTTCATCCTTGGCATGGCATATACTGGTATGTTTGCTGCATTCATAGCCTCTTTTCCTAAATACATCAACCCCGTATAATGACCAATATGGGCGTGAGTGATGAAAACACCATCAGGAGTCTCGTTAGTAATAAAAGTAGAATTGTTTTTTAGAATTTTAATCTGCTCAGGAAAATCAGGGGTAGCTTCAAAAATGAATTTCTTATTGTTTTCAGGATCAATAATACCGAGAGATACTACTTTTCTATTCTTATCAGGATTCTGAAACAAGTCTTTACAGCAAGATTTTGTGCAAGCGATGTGAGGTGAGCCTGCATCCTGAATAGTACCTAATACAATCAGAGATGTTTCGGTAATAAGTGAAGGTGAATTTATGTTAGTAGTAGTTGGAGCTTCTGTACACGAAATGACAAGTAAAAACAGTAAAAAACAGGAGAGTAACTTCATTGATTATAGATTTATTTTCTTAAATGTATGAAATATTTGTTGTATTTATTTCTGATATTTTAGAGGCTTGCTACTTGTTGACATGTAATACTGATGATTATAAATAAAAATCCCCACTCTAGTGAGTAGGGATTTTAATAGATTATTACTATTCGAAAATTTATTTAGGAGCACCCTCCAAAATTTCATCATTTGCGATAGCTGCAAATTTCTCAAAATTTTGATTAAACGAAGTAGCCAATTCTTTGGCTTTTGTATCATAAGCTGCTTTGTCTAGCCAAGTGTTCTTAGGGTTTAGTACCTCAGTAGGTACATTAGGGCAAGATGTTGGCATGGCCAACCCGAAAACTTCATGTTTTTG
>JAOULS010000172.1 GCA_029881895.1 Cyclobacteriaceae bacterium
AGCAAGGCAAACCGTGTTTTATAAGCGCACGGAAGTAACTTCTGCGCTAGTGTAGAGAACTGAAAATCATTAATTAGACCGTTTGGTTAGTTGGTATTGAAAAAAGTTACCTTGTGGTAATAAGTGACAAATGATTCACCCGCTACTCAACATTTGTATTATCCCATGTTATCATCGGATTAATAACCCGACTGCTCTAAACCCATATTATGCAATAACACTTCTATTACGGTCTTAACTCATGTGAAATCAGTCGCTTCGCTTCGTTAAACTTCTCTCCATAGCAGTAGTATACTGTCGAACTCTAACTTCTTAATTTATTGCAATTTAAACCCTCATAACGAATCCTGTTGCATAATGCAGGTTATATTAGCTTCCAGAAGCCCTAATTACAAATTATTTCTATTACTTTCGATTTTCGAAACATTAATAACATGGCGATAGAATTTACTAGAAAAGAACAACCCAACAACCCGTTACATGGTATTAAGTTGGCCGACATCATGGAGTATTTATTAACCAAATACGGCTGGGAAGAACTAGGCGAAAGAATTACTATTCGCTGCTTCACGCATGACCCCTCCATAAAATCTAGCCTTAAATTCCTCCGAAGAACTCCTTGGGCAAGAGAAAAAGTAGAGCAGCTCTATTTAGCATCTATTTAGTAAAAAAGCACACTACTAGTAGTGTGCTTTTTTACCTAAAACCTTTATCGTGCAGGCGATACAAACCCCTACACTAAAACAATACTTTTACTATACGGGTATATTTCCTTTTACATTTTCAAATCGTATTTGATCGTTATCATCCAGTTCTATCGATATAACATCCTCTCTATTCACCTTACCAGCCAAAATTTCTTTTGATAAAACGTTCAATACTTCACGTTGAAGAACACGTTTTAGAGGTCGAGCACCGTACTGAGGATCAAAACCAAGTTGAGCTATTTTATCAAGTATTTGCTTACTTGCGTGGATAGTTACCCCGTTTTCTAGCAGTCGATTTTTAATCAAATCAAATTGTATCTCAACAATTTTCCTGATATCATCTTTACTTAATGGCATAAACATGATGGTTTCATCCACTCTATTTAAAAATTCAGGCCGCATGTTTTTTTTCAACATTTCCAATACCTGAGTTTTTGTAGTATCCATTACATCAAACAAATTATCAGGAGTGATTTGAGCAAAATTTTCCTGTATTTGCGTAGCTCCTATATTAGTCGTCATAATAATGATCGTATTCTTAAAATTAGCTACTCGTCCTTTGTTGTCTGTAAGTCGTCCATCATCGAGTACTTGGAGCAGCACATTAAAAACATCAGGATGTGCTTTTTCTATTTCATCCAGCAATATCACTGAGTAGGGCTTTCTCCTTACTGCCTCAGTGAGTTGACCTCCTTCATCGTAACCTACATACCCAGGAGGAGCTCCAATCAATCTGCTTACAGCATGTCGCTCTTGATATTCACTCATATCGATGCGAACCATACTGTTTTCATCATTAAACAGGTAATCAGCTAATGCTTTTGACAGCTCTGTTTTCCCTACTCCTGTAGTACCTAAAAATATAAATGATCCAATGGGTCGTTTGGGGTCTTGTAATCCTGCACGACTTCTTCGTACAGCATCCGACAATGCCGTAATGGCTTCACGCTGACCTGCCACCTTTTTGGAAAGTTCTTCTTCTAAATTCAATAATTTAATACGGTCGCTTTGCAGCATTTTAGAAACAGGAATTCCTGTCCATTTCGCCACTACCTCACCAATATCTTCTGCATTCACTTCCTCTTTCAACATCGCCCCTTCCCCTAATTCTATCATTTTGTTTTTCAACAACTCTAATCGCTGTTCGCTTGCAACAATTGTGCTATACCTTATCTCCGCTACCTTTCCTAAATCCCCTTCTCTTTCCGCTTGCTCTGCTTCAAGTTTATACCTATCTATACGCTCCTTTTCCTGCTGTATTCCTTCAATTATTTCTTTTTCATTCTTCCATTTCGCCATTAAATCATCCTTTTTCTCACTCAGCTGTGCGATTTCCTTGTTCAATACTTTTTCTTTTCCTCTATCTTTTTCTCTACGTATTGCTTCTCTCTCTATTTCTAACTGCATTATTTTTCGCTGTAGTTCGTCCAACTCCTCTGGCAACGAGTCAATTTCAATTCTTAGCTTTGCGGCTGCCTCATCCATTAAATCAATGGCTTTGTCTGGTAAAAATCGATCTGAGACATATCTATTCGACAATTCTACTGCTGCAATAACCGAATCGTCTTTTATACGAACTCCATGGTGGACTTCATACTTCTCTTTAATTCCTCTAAGAATAGAAATCGCATCTTCAACAGAAGGCTCGTCTACAGTTACGGCCTGAAACCTTCTTTCTAGCGCCTTATCTTTTTCAATATATTTCTGATACTCTTTTAGTGTAGTGGCTCCTATGGCATGTAATTCTCCTCTTGCCAATGCAGGCTTCAAAAGGTTGGCTGCATCCATAGCACCCTCTCCTCCTCCAGCACCAATTAACGTATGGATTTCGTCAATAAATAAAATAATCTCCCCTTGTGCATCTTGTACTTCCTTTATTACTGCTTTTAGTCTTTCTTCGAACTCCCCTTTGTATTTCGCTCCTGCCACTAATAGCCCCATATCTAACGATATAAGTTTCTTGGATTTCAGATTTTCAGGCACATCTCCATCAACAACTCGTTGTGCCAAACCTTCCACAATGGCCGTTTTTCCTACCCCTGGTTCTCCCAACAATATTGGGTTGTTTTTTGTGCGTCTTGATAAAATTTGTAATAGCCTTCTTATTTCCTCATCACGTCCTATAACAGGGTCAATTTTTCCATCTTTAGCCAATTTATTTAAATCAATAGAGTAACGCTCCAAAGATTTATATTTCGACTCTGCATTAGGGTCTTTCACACTATTTCCTCCTCTCAATTCTTTAATTGCAGCAATGAGCTCTTTTTTTACAAACCCAACTTCCTTTAGCAATAGAGCTGTTTTCTCCTTCCCTGCTAATACCCCTATTAATATATGTTCAATAGCAATGTAATCATCTTCAAATTGCTTTAATTCCTTTTCGGCTTGTTGTAATAACTTAGCTGAATCATTCGACAAATAAGGCTGCTGCCCACTTACTTTAGGATACGTGTTTAGTAGCTCATCAAGCTTGGTGATTAATACATTTTTATTGGCTGCTATTTTCTTTAGCAGAAATGATATTACATTATCATCTACTAACAAAAGTGCTTTTAATAGATGTGCAGGTTCAATGGCTTGCTGCCCCAACCCTAAGGCTATTTCTGACGCCTTTTGCAAAGCCTCCTGCGATTTAATGGTATATTTATCAAAGTTCATAGTCGTACATTTTTTATCATTAGCAACTACTTCCTACCCGTCAAACCACGAACCATACAAGATAAAATAGAAATATACTGCTATTTTGTCATAATTTTGGTGTAAAAATTAAAATAAACGACATTTTGACAGCTTTATTTTAAATTTGTTTTACTTTCAAGGTATTCTTCTGCACTACTGATACTCTCATTTACCACCTTTTTCACTTCATGAATTCTGTCCATTTCGTTTTCCAAATACTTTAATGCCACTTCATTTTCCACTTCTTTGGCATTCATTTCAGGTTTAAATTCTCTCATCCAATTCATCATGGCATTATCAGCACTTTCTAGCAATGCATTCATTTCACGCAAACCAGATACCCTACTTGAAGAAGAATCCACTTCATTCAATGAATTAATTTGAATTCTAATTTTCTCTTGCAATAAAACAATGTCTTCCATTTTAGGCATTACTTCATCATGAACGGTAATCACTTCTTGGTAGAGTACATCACGCTGTTCTTGAGCAGACATCTCTTCATTATTGTTATCTTGTTTGTTTTCGTTGTTACATGAAAAAAGGATAATCCATGAAAACACAATTAATACCGATTTAAGTCTCATAATATTGAATGGTTAGTATGTATTATAAATAACGGATATAAAAAAAGCCCGACCAAAGGACGAGCTATAATAATTTTAATTTATATAGATTTTAAATCAATATTGCCATCCCTGTTAATTGGCTTGATACTTGCAGGTTCGCACTCTGTACCGAAGATTGATTAAGTTCAAATTTTAATTTGCCTCCAACAGTTGTGAAATTTATACAACTTCCTTTTTTTCCTAGTCCTGCCTTATCAGTAATCGTAAGTGTATGTTTACCTGACAATTTTTCTTTTACTTCCACAAAACTGCCACTACTTCTTGTTCCTACATATATCACATGACAATCCGTGATTTCAGCTACTGAATTAAATTGCTTTACTACAATATTTTGTGAACCTTTAGTTTTAGTTCCATACCACTTTATTAAGGTATCATGAACTTCTTTATCTCCTAAAACGCCTATAACAAAGTCACCTGATGTAACTGAAGCTGGCCAATTCACATATTTCATGAAATTATAAAGCATCATGGAATGTATTTCGTGCATAGGCCGTTGCTCATTGGGTGCTTTGGCTGCAACTAATGCCACCATGCTAAATAATAGTACAACTAATTTTATTGATTTCATTTTTTTATGGTTTTAACATTACAAAAGTAAGTACTTAAAAATGAGTTGAATAAGGTTTTAAAAAGAAAATCTTCCCAAAGTAAGTTTATTATAAAAATGGCACATTTTTACTAGTAAAAACACGCCATAACAAACCTGAATATAGTTTCGCAAAAACATAAGACATCAAACAACATGCATGATTACCTTATACATTCAAAATAAGTATAGAAAAATGACCTATTCGTGATTTTTCTATACTTCAATTTTTTTTTATTTTATTTAATATATCTAAAATCTTGACCCTCTTTTACTTCCAATATCACTTCTTTTATTAGCTTAATTACATTTTCCACATCAGCTTTATGCACCGTTTCCACAGTAGTATGCATATACTTTAATGGTAGTGAAATTAATGCAGAAGCTACTCCCTCATTTGAATATGCAAAAGCATCTGTATCCGTACCCGTAGCACGTGAAACGGCCATTCGCTGAAAAGGTATTTTCTTCTTATCGGCAACATCAATAATCATTTTCAATACATTATTTTGAACGGCAGGGCCATATGTAAGTACTGGGCCATCTCCTGCTTTTTGATGACCACTTATTTTTTTATCGTACATAGGCGAGCAGGTGTCATGACATACATCTGTAATAATTGCCAAGTCTGGTTTTATTCGTTCCGCAATCATCTGAGCTCCTCTAAGCCCTATCTCTTCTTGTACAGCATTTACAATATAAAGAGCAAAAGGAAGCTTGTCTTTTCCTTCCGAAATTCTACGGGCAACTTCTGCAATCATAAACCCTCCCATACGGTTATCTAGTGCTCTACCTGAGATATAATCTTTATTTAAATCCATCAACTCATCATCAAAGGTCATCACGCAACCAACATGCACTCCAAGATTTTCAACTTCTTCTTTACTCGTACACCCTACATCTAAAAATATATTTTTTAGTGTAGGCGATTGTTCTTTTTCACCATGGCGGACGTGTATTGCTGGCCAACCAAAAATTCCTTTCACTATTCCTTTATCAGTATGGATATTCACTCGTTTCGAAGGAGCAATTTGATGATCAGAACCTCCATTTCTACGTACATAAATATACCCGTCATCGGTTATGTAATTTACAAACCATGATATTTCATCCGCATGCGCCTCGATAACCACTTTGTATTTGCTCTTTGGGTTTATCACACCCACTACCGTACCGTAAGTATCTGTAAAATACTCATCAATATACGGTTTAATGTAGTCCAGCCATATCTGTTGTCCCGAAGATTCAAAACCAGTTGGACTGGAGTTGTTTAAATATTTTTCTAAAAAGTTTTTACTCTGCTTATCCATTTTTTTATTTCATAGGTTTATAATACAAAAAATAACCTCCTTTTTGTTCAATCAATTCAATATCCTCTGCCTCTTCTAATCTTCTATTTTTTTTAGTTTTAGAAACAAAATAGGCGTCTTTATCTAAATCAGTATAAAGCAATTCATGATCTGTTTTTACACTTTCGGGGAAAGGTTTTTTAAAATAAAATAGTTTACCATACGACTTGAACCCAATCGTCTCTAAATACACATCTTGCCCCTCAAATCGTTTGTAAAACTCAATAGCTGGTCCTTGAACAGCTTTTTCCACATAAGGAACAATCACATTCAAGTTAAGGTTAAATACAATTGCATTAATTATCGCAAATACAAATGCACCAGTCACCACTTTCTTTTTCTTAAAAAGAGAATAAGCAAACAATACTCCTGCTAATAAAAACACCCCTATAAAAGACATTGCCATTGGCATCTCCATTATTTTTAGTGTGTCAATCGCAAATGGGTCTTTAGCTAACAAAGGGTATAAGTACTCCTTGTAATTGAGAACTATTGGAAAAGCAATAAACACAACAGAAAGTAGTATTCCCATCACTAAAAATAATTTATGAAGCTTTATTTCTTTCTTTTCTTGATACTGAAAAATGGTATAAGTAGCCAAATATGATAATGGGAAATACGTCATCGAACTATAATTCACAATTTTCGTCTTCACAATAGAAAATAAAATTAGAACTACCCAAAAAAGTGT
>JAOULS010000312.1 GCA_029881895.1 Cyclobacteriaceae bacterium
CCATTAAAGTAGAATATGATAGGTACATTGTTCTTCGCAAAGTTCCAATGATCGGAGCGGTAGTAAATTCTGTCTTTATGATCTTCTTTGTTATAGGTGTAATCTAAATCGAACTGTGTAAACGTATCGTTTACTTTTTCGCTTATTTCATGGAGCTCAGATGAAAGTCTATCCGAACCTACTAAATACACATAGTTGGTATTGTCTTCATGCTCTGGGTCAATCCTTCCAATCATGTCAATGTTTAAATCTACCACCGTGTTTTCGAGTGGAAAAACAGGGTTTTCAACATAATATTGAGAGCCCAACAATCCTTTTTCTTCTCCTGTCACAGTCATAAATAACATGCTTCTTCTTGGACCATTCCCTTCTTCTTTAGCTTTTACAAATGCTTCTGCAATTTCTAGTAAAGAACTTGTTCCCGAACCATCATCATCAGCGCCATTATTGATTTTGCCATCTTTTATACCAATGTGATCGTAGTGAGCGGTAACTACTACTATTTCATCTTTTTTATCTGTCCCTTCTAAAAAGCCAAGAACATTTTCAGTTTGTACCGTTTGTACTATTCGGGTTGTTTTATAAGTGATTTTTCCTTCTTTTATTTTCTGGTGTGCTAATTCACCCCCTTCTTCTTGTTCTTTCACTACTTTATCCAACTTTTCCACTTTAGTACCTAAGATGGCGGCTGTATTTTCGGGTGACATAAAGATCACCCCTCCTGTATTCTCTCCTTTTTTTGCCTCAAAGCCTAATGACGACCTCATGATAAAATTTTGCCAACTGGTGATTAGTTCATCAAGTTCTTCTTGGCTTTCTGTATTATTGATGATCACTAAAGAGGCACCTTTTTTCATGGCCTCTTCTTTCTTTTCTCTAAACAATGAAAAACTACCCCTCAACGTCATAATTACCGCTTTGTCCTGCAAATCCAGCTTATCGAGATGATTGGCATTGCCAACATATACTGCAGGAATGGTTATTTCACCATTCGTGGTGTTTTTTCCCCAGTATAAAATATCTTTTCCATTTATTTTCTTTTCTGTTCCCACCATTACATACGTTTCGCTAGGGCTGCTTTTTTCTAGATTAAATGCTTGAAAATACTTCCCATCTAAAGGTCCTCTTAATCCAAGCGCTTGAAAGTGTGCTCGAATATAGGCGGCTGCCATTTTCTGACCTCTTTTCCCTGTTTCTCTCCCCTCCAGTGCATCTGATGCTAATATTGATAGATGACCATAGAGATCCTCTTTTGTTATTGTTCCTGCAAATTTCATAGCGGTCTCATTTTGAGCTGAAACGTCAAAAGAAAAGGCAACGATTATTAATAATATAACTCCTTTTTTCATACTATTTTAATTATTTATTTTTTTATCAACAACTATTCGGTTTTCTCTATTGGCGATCTCCCAAGCAGTATAAAAGACCAACTGAGCTACTTTTTGTATTCTGCTAAATTCAATTTTTTCGATCGTATCACTTCGTTTATGGTAATCTTTATGATCGCCACTTGTATAAAAAATAACTGGAATGCCATGCCTAGCAAAATTGTACTGGTCGGAGCGATAAAAAAACATTTCTGGATGGTTAATAGCATTAAACGTATAATCTAATGCTAATCCCACAAAGTCTTTATTAGCTTTTTCATGAATTTCGTGTAAG
>JAOULS010000173.1 GCA_029881895.1 Cyclobacteriaceae bacterium
TTCTTTACAAATTTTCGTAGTAACGTGGTATCTTCACTAGAAGAAATTACGTGTAACTGCTCGTTGTACAGAACGGATTCTTTTTTCTTTTTTGAAATAGCCTCCTTTAGACTCTGAATTTCTATTTTTTGATTTTTTGATTTCCTGTAGTAGTTCTCTGCATTTTTTTGAGGACTAATATTTGGTTTTAACTTTATGCTTATTTCGCTGTCAGTATAAAAATTAGTAAGAGAGACTTGGCTGGAGTGCTTAGGGATTTGATGGAGGTTGGCCATGATGATGTTAGCCAATATTTCATAATTAGTACTTTCAGTAATTTCTTTTAATTTTTTTGAAGTCTTAATAATATAGTTTTCTGTTTTCTTTACTTTTTTTTCGATATATTTCAATGCTTCCTTTTTCTCTTTGTTAAGTTGGCTTGTTCGGATAAAATGCAGATAAAAATAATTGATGGCTTCAATAGGAGAATGAGTTTCGTAAATGCTGTTTTCTTTTTTTAGTAATGACAGATGAATGGTATTGTTTTCGTTGACAATGTAAAACGTCTTTTTATGTAGTTCAGATAATAGTTTTTGTATTAATGCCCATTTTTCATTTTCATCTAGTGAGTCATAATTATTTTTCACTAAATATTGTATGGGTATTTTTCCAAATGTGGGGAATAATTTTTTGTGGCTGGAATCATGTTGTAGAAAAGCATCAAAACGTTGGTCGATTTCTCGATCTAATTTATGTATGTTAATGTCATGATCTTGTTTTAAACTATTCTTAAATAAGGCTTCGGTCTTGTTTTCTTGAAATAAAATGATATTTGAACGATTTCCATGCATTTTAAACAACAACGTGAAGTTGTTATCTAGTACAATGCTAAAGCTTCGCTCGTTTTTGTATTGCCTTATGCCTATCACTTTATTGTGAATAGCGTTCTTGAAAAGATTTATGGAATTTTTTCTTGAACGATGGAATTCTTCAGTAAAATAAAGGCAACAAAAATCAGCTTGAAGATGTGCCTTAATATAATAAGTATCATGAGATGTTGAAAATCCTAAAATCAGCTCATCTTTATTCTGACTGAAAACCTCAGATAACTCATGGTCTAGTATTTTTTGTTCTAATGCGTGGCAGAGGTGTTTTAAAAAGTAATAGTTATTATGCACGTTACATTTCTATTTTTAACCCGTCAAAGGCAAGGTATACATGGTTAGGTAGAGAGGCTTGTATATCAGAATGTTTGCCTATTTTGTGACTCATATGTATAAGATAGGTCTGTGAAGGTTGAAGTTCGCGAATGAGCTCAAGAGCTTCCTCTAGATTAAAATGCGAAATGTGTTTTTCTTTTTGAAGTGTATTTAGTACCAATACCTCTAACCCTTTTAATTTCTTTTTTTCGCCATCAGAAATGTAATTGGTGTCGGTGATATATGCAAAATTGTTTATTCTAAAACCAAAAACGGGTAGTTTATAATGTAAGGTTTCAATTGGAGTAATTTCAACTTCGCTTATTTTAAATGGTTGACCATCGAGGATGTTTATTTCTACTCGTGGAACACCTGGGTATTTTACGGTTTCGAAAACATATGAAAATTCCTGTTTGAGTTGCTCGATAACGGAGTTTCTAGCATAAATGGGCATATCCATATTCTGCATGAAATTAAAACTGCGTATATCATCCATTCCTGCGGTGTGGTCTTTGTGTGCATGAGTGTATAAAACGGCATCCAACTTATTGATGTTTTCTCTTAACATCTGTTGCCGAAAATCAGGGCCGGTATCTACTACTATACTTGTTTCATTTACATTTATGTGGATAGAACTTCTTAATCGTTTGTCTTTATAGTCAAGAGATGAACAAACGGGACAGTCACAAGCTATTACAGGAACGCCTTGTGATGTGCCAGTACCTAGAAAAGTAACAATCAAAGGTTTAGAGTGGTTTGTGATAATTCAGACACTAGTTTTTTATTTTTTTCACTAATGCTATTAATGTCAATGTCTAAGTGTGATATAATATCAATTAAGCAATTTATTTTGCCTTCAACCGTGAAGTATTTGTTGACAATTACAATTTGAGTTTCTTTCAGAATACAATATCCTGATTTGAAAGAGCCCTTTTCATACCTCAAAACATATTCCGATTCAGCAAGTACATCTTCGAGCTTACTAAGGAAATGATTAGAGTATTTTATCTGCATTACTACTCTGTGTATTTTTTTACAGCATTTACGAGTGCATCATAATTTAAAGGCTTTATTAAGTGATCGTTAATTCCCACTTCTTTGAAATCATCCATCGAATAATTGTGGTAATTACCAGAAATGGCAATGATGGGCGTTTTAGCCTTTTTGCTATTACTGAGAGCACGAATTTGCTTAGTAAGCTCCATGCCATCAACTCCAGGTAAATTGATGTCCATTAAAATAACATCAAAATCATTGTTATTCACTAAATCCATCACCTTGCTGCCACTCTTGGTTCCTATGGTGTCATAATCAAGTGTGATTAAGATTTTTTTAGTAAGTGTCTGTATTACAGAACTATCATCGGCAATAAGAATTTTTTTACTCATCTAATGCAATGTTTAATTTTTTCTTTATTTCTGCTTTAAAAGCACTGAAACTCAAATATAAACTTTTTAATTCGTCATACAAAGTCGAAAAATCACCTTTTTTTATATTTTGTTCTATTTTCCTTGATTGTTCAAATAGTTCATCTCCTCCAAGGGTGCCTGAATTTCCTTTAATATTATGAATAATACTTCCTATTTTATCATATTTATTGCTTTTTAATAATTGTTTAAAACTTTTAAAAGCAACTTTAGTCTCTTTATTAAATTCAATTAATGATATTTTTATTGTATCAAAATCACTAAAAACAATAAGTTGGTTGATGGTTTCAATGTTAAGTATTTGGTGTTGATTAGATTCACTTTTATTGACATCTGTTGTTTTGGAATACATTTTCGTTTGCCAATATTCCACTTTTTTAATGATGTCAGTAGCATGAAATGGTTTGCCTAAGTAATCATTAAAACCTTTTTTTAAAAACTTTTCTATTTCCTCTTCAGAAGAAAAAGCAGTGACAGCTATAATTGGCGGACAGTTTTTTTGAAGAATAGCTTTTATCTTTAGCATGGTGTCTACCCCACTTAATTCCGGAAGTTGTATGTCCATTAATATAATATCGTAAGAAGAAGATTCGATCATTTTTAATGCTTCAAACCCATCAATAGCAGTGTCTACTTTGTGAATAGTTTTTTTAAAAATTTCTGTAGCGATTAGTCTGTTGATATTATTATCATCTACTAATAATATTTTGGAAGATATATTTTTTGTTGAAGGGAAGGTTTTTTTTTGAGTTGGATTAATTGTAGGAGGTTGTCCCTCTTTTGTTTTAAAAGTAAAAGTAAATTTACTCCCTTTACCATAATCAGATTCTACATGAATCTCACCACTAAATAACGTTACTAGTTCTTTTGTGATAGATAACCCAAGTCCTGCACCTGAATAATTTTTAGAATAGGAGCTTTCAATTTGTGTAAAATTTTGAAAAAGCTTGTTTTGATACTTTTTTGCTATTCCAATTCCATTATCTATGACAGTAATACTCAGCATCATTTGATCATTAGGTAGTTTTTTTTCTACAGCTACCTGAATATCAACTTTCCCATTTATATTGGTGAATTTTATGGCATTTGATAGAAGATTGGATAGTATTTGCAATAGTCTTGTTTCATCGGATTCAATATAAATCGGAACGTTTTTGTTAATATTGATTGAAACAGAAATATTCTTTTTTTGAGCCTCCATGTGAAATAGGAGTTTCATGTTTTTGAGTAGGTCATAAATTCGAATACTATTTTTTGACAGCTTAGTTTTTTTAGTTCGAATTTTGGTAAGGTGTATTATATTACTCATCAGCTTTAGTAAAAGTTCTGACGAATGGCGCATGGTATGTATGTATGTAATTTGTTTTTCACTTAACCCAGAATCTTCCAATAAGTCCATCAGTCCCATTATGCCGTTCATGGGGGTTCTAATCTCATGACTCATATTGGCTAAAAATTGATCTTTTACTTTTAATGATTGTTCGGCTACTTCAATTGCTTTCAACATATCATTTTTTGTTTCTAATAATTTTGTTACATCCCTACAAATGCATTCAATAGCTGTAGGTCTGCCATTAGTATACAATAAACGAATATTACAAATGCATGGAACAATCTCCCCTGATTTACTTGGAAGATTAATTTCGAAGTTTTTGATGTAATTTTTTATCAGAAGTTGTTTGTATAAACTTTTAGTGCGAGAATTATAGAGATAATAGTTTGTTATGTTTTTGCCAATTATTTCATCAATTTCATATCCTGTAATGTCTTTGGTTGAAGGGCTAAGCATGGTGATTTTTCCAGACAAATCACATCTTAAATAGAGGTCAAGAAATGATTCAAAAATATCTTTATAAATGTTCTCAGAGGATGATTGTTCACGCATTACTATTTGATATACAGGTATTTGTTAATTTTTTATTGAAAATAAGGAATGATTTTGTTGCAACAAAATATAATTATAAATAACTATATTTATAATTATATTTCCGTGATTATGAGTTCAAAATATACTAGTTTTGTTGCTTTATGTCGACAAATAAACAAAAAAAAATTATTGTAGTAATAGGCGCTACTGCGGTAGGAAAAACGAAGCTGTGCGTAAGTTTGGCTCAGCAGTTGAACACGGTCGTAATTTCAGCCGATTCTAGGCAGTTTTATAAGGAAATGAATATAGGAACTGCTAAGCCTTCATTAGAAGAAATGGAGGAAGTTTTTCATTATTTCATTGATAATAAAAGCATTACTGAGGAGTACAATGTTGGCTTATATGAAAATGAAGTGATCGCCACAGTTGATCAGATATTTGCTTCAAAAGATGTGTGTGTTCTTACGGGTGGGTCTGGGTTGTATGTGGATGCGGTGTGCAACGGTATTGACGAAATGCCCAAGGTGCAAGAATCATTAAGAGAAAAACTGAATATGGAATATAAACAGTTTGGACTGAATAAATTAGTAAAGGAATTGGAACAAAGTGATCCTGAATACTATAAAAATGTTGACGTTAAAAATGTTCAGCGTGTTATACGTGCCTTAGAAATTTGTCGTCAAACAGGAAAAACATATTCATCTTTTCGAAAAAATAAAGTAACCCCTCGACCCTTTCAAATCATAAAAATTGGTCTCGAACGTGATAGAGATGAATTGTATGCACGTATTGATAAACGAATGGATGTTATGATAGAGCAAGGACTTTTTAAGGAGGTTGAAGGGTTAAGTAAATATCGACATCATAATGCACTGCAAACGGTAGGGTATAAAGAAGTATTCGATTATTTTGATGGTCTATATGATATTGAGGAAGCTATTAGGCTGCTTAAACGAAACTCAAGACGATATGCAAAGCGGCAAATGACCTGGTTTAGGAGAGATGAGACTATTAAATGGTTTCATCCAGAAAATAATAAGGACATAGAAAAATATATCAATGAGCAGATGGAAAATTAAAAAATGAAAAAAGTTCTTATAGTCACTTATTATTGGCCACCAAGTGGTGGAGTCGGAGCACAGAGATGGCTGAAGTTTGCAAAATACTTGCGGGAATATGGATGGGAACCAATCATATTCACCCCCGAAGATCCAAGTTTTGACATTATTGATACTTCAGGTGAAACGGATATTCCTGACGATATAGAGGTGTTGAAATTACCGATATGGGAACCGTATCAATTGTTTAAAACACTAAAAGGAAAGAAGAACAAAACTAAAATAAAGCAAGGTCTTGTTATTGAGAGTAAAAATCAAACAATTTTAGATAAAGTAAGTATATGGCTTCGTGGGAATGTTTTTATTCCAGACCCAAGGGTTTTCTGGGTAAAGCGAGCTTCAAATTTTTTAGATAATATCATTGAAAGTAATGCGATTGATGTTGTGGTAACCACAGGGCCTCCACATAGCATGCATCTAATAGGGTTGAAAATACGAAAAAAGCATAATATAAAATGGATAGCTGACTTCCGTGACCCTTGGAGTAAATGGGATTTGTTAGATAAGTTAGGGACTTCGAAACTAGCTAAAAAATGGCATACATCTCTTGAAAAAAAGGTGTTAACAAAATCGGATTTGGTGCTAACGGTTAGTAATCGTTTAGCAAAAAGTCTGAAGCAATTAGGTGGTAAAAATGTGAAATATATAACCAATGGTTATGATGAGAGCGAATCGTTTGATCGCAGCAAGGTAAAGCCTTCTAAGTTTGTACTAAGCCATGTTGGGTTACTGAATGAGATGAGAGACCCTGAACTTTTATGGCAGGTGTTGGAAGAAATTTGCGGAGCGGATAAAGCGTTTTTGTCAAATTTTGAACTAAGGCTTGGAGGGATTGTGAGTGAGTCTATTATATCAAAAATAAGAGGCAGTGAATATTTGAAAGATTGTGTTACAATAAATGAATATATTCCTCATCAAGAAATATATGACGAATATGCAAAAGCCTCGATACTCCTACTTATTGTAAATAACACCAATAATAGTCAATGGATATTACCTTCTAAGGTATATGAGTATATCT
>JAOULS010000174.1 GCA_029881895.1 Cyclobacteriaceae bacterium
ATTTTCAAAATCACGAATTGATCGGTCAAGGTTTCCATAATTTAATTGTTGACCAAAGCTGTAAAAGAAAAAACCACCTCCTTTAAGGTTTAGCTCAACCGATGAACCCGCTAACTTAATGACTAATTCGGCAGGAATAAGTAAGGTGAAGTTAGGTCCTACAAGTGGTTTACTCGACTCAAAAGGAATGTCCTTCACACTCATACCCGTCATTCGGTACAACGAAAACCCCGTTTGTACGCCCAGATAATCTGTAAAATTAACCCCTAAACCTCTAATGGAAAAGGGACTTATTGGAGTGGAGAAATCACCATTTTTTGGGAAAAAGAAGGAGAATGAAATTCCCATGTCCTGCGCCTTGATAGAAGATGAGGAAAAAAGAATGATAGCAAGAATATAGATGTAGTGACGCATATAGTAGTTGTAAATAGAAACTAGAATTTAAATTTAACGACTATCTATGTATTCCTTCAATAATTCACAATTATTCATTCTAATTTTTTTAGATTTACCTATCAACATTTAATTTATCACTTAAAATAACTAGATATGAGATCTACCTTTTTATTGTTTATTATGTCGTTAATCATCATAAGCTGCACACCACCGCCAGTAGCAGATACGATATATATAAATGGGAATATTTATACCATGGATGAGGAAAATGAACAAGTAGAAGCGGTTGCGGTAGCCAAAGATAAAATTGTATTTGTGGGCACTAAGGAAGAAGCCATGAAATGGCGTAGTGATCATACTGCTATTATTGATCTTGAGGGCAAAACAATGACGCCAGGTCTTATTGAAAGCCATGGACACCTCATGGGACTAGGCTATAATGAGCTGAATCTAGACCTGATGGATGTGAGAAGTTATGAAGAAATGGTAGAGCGAGTGAAAGATGCCGTAGAGAAGGCTTCACCCGGAGAGTGGATTTTAGGACGTGGATGGCATCAAAGTAAATGGGATTCGTTACCAAAAAATATTGTCGGAGGATTCCAAACACATGTACTATTAAGTGCGGTATCTCCAGAAAACCCTGTTTATTTATCGCATGCGAGTGGGCATGCTGCCATGGCCAACGCAAAAGCGATGGAAATTGCAGGAGTGAATCAACTTTCTGTAGAAAATTTTAATGAGATAGAAGTACAAGGAGGAGAGGTATTTCGTGACGAATTTGGAAATCCTACTGGGGTGTTTAACGAAACGGCCCAACGGCTTATCAGTAAGCATATTCCTGAAAATACACCTGAACGAGATCGAATGGCGCTAGAACTGGCGATAAAGGCCTGCCATCGTAATGGAATAACGAGTTTTCATGATGCTGGTGTAGGTAGAGATGTTATTGAGTTGTATCAAAAGTTTTTAAAGGAAGGAAAACTTGATATCCGAAACTATGTAATGGTGACGGGACGTGATCAAGTGTTAGTAAATGAATGGTTGGAAAAAGGCATTTATGTTGATTCTAGTCATTGGCTGACCATCCGTTCAATAAAGTTAAATTGTGATGGAGCATTAGGGTCGAGAGGAGCTTGGCTTTTAGAAGAGTATACTGACATGCCAGGGCATATGGGACACGAAACACTACCTATGGAAGTAGTAAGTGAGGTGTCAGAAAAAGCATTGAAATCGGGATTTCAGGTTTGTAGTCATGCGATTGGAGATCGAGCTAATCAGGAAATCCTAGATCGTTATGAGAAGGCATTTAATGCAGATACTGATGCATCGGAGAATCACCGGTTTAGGATTGAGCATGCACAACATTTGCACCCAGATGATATTCCTCGATTTGGTCAATTGGGAGTAATTGCTGCCATGCAAGCCATCCATATGTCATCGGATCGACCTTGGGCGATAGATCGACTAGGAGAAAAAAGAATAGTAGAAGGAGCATACATGTGGCAGGAATTATTAAAAACAGGAGCTAAAGTTATTAATGGAACGGATGTGCCTGTAGAGCCAATTGACCCTATTGCAAGTTTTTACGCTTCCGTAACACGAAAAACATTAAAAGGAGAGCCTGAAGGTGGGTATGAGCCTATTCAGAAAATGACAAGAGAGCAAGCTTTAAAATCGTATACGTTAGATGCTGCTTATGGTGAATTTGGAGAAACCATAAAAGGTTCTATCGAAGTAGGGAAATTGGCTGACTTTACTGTGTTTTCGAAGGATATTATGACTGTAGATGAAAAATCTATATTAAAAACTGTAATAGAGATGACCATTATAGGAGGAAAAACCGTATATATTCGTTAAACTATTATTCACTAAACTATTTTAAGATGAAAAAAATCAATTTATTAGCTGTATTTGTATTGATTACCTTGGTTGCTTGTGGGCAGAAAGCACCTAAAAGTCCAAGACTACAAACCGAAGGTAAAATTCAAGGCGCTACCGTTGCTGTTGACTATGGCGCTCCATCAGTTCGAGGAAGAACTATTTGGGGTGGTTTGGAAAAATATGGAAAAGTTTGGCGTGCTGGAGCCAATGAAAACACTACTGTTTCTTTTGATCAGGATGTGATAATAAATGGTAAAGCACTAAAAGCGGGAAAATATGGGTTCTTTATTATTCCCAATGAAAGCGGTGACTGGGTAGCTATTTTTAATAGTAAAAACGATGCGTGGGGTGCATCTTCTTATAACCAAGAGGAAGATGTATTGCGTGTAAACATTAAGCCTTCTTTCGTAGATGAAAATCAGGAACAATTGAAGTTTAGTGTAAGTAGTAAGTCAATTGATTTTGCCTGGGGAAAGGCAAGATTAGCTATTGCAGTTAGTAAGTAGTACTTATTATTTATCTTGCACACACCCTTTGCGTATTCTTATAGGGTATGTGCAAGATGTTTTTGTGATTTTTTTAAACCCGCATTATATAATTACATTAGTAAAGAGGTTTTAAAATCCTCTTGTGCTTCTTCCCTTCTCATAAACTTCATTTTTTGAATATGCTCGACTTATTATAGGGGGCAAACGAAAAATATAAGAAATTAATACAAAATTATTATTACTACTAGACTCTATATGGGTGATGTTATTGATATAGTTAATTTTGATCAAAAATATAATTGTACACAAAACACCCTATTAATTATAAGAAAGTTTTAAATTATAGTATCTACATTTATGAAATGTATTTAACTTCTATGTAATGGTGCATAAATAAGTTTGATATAAAATTGTATAATGTAGTATTAGAAACTATGGATAATTCAACAGATGGAGTTACCGTGAAAGCTTATTTTGTAGTTGCCATAATAGATTTGTATAAAGAAAAAGTTAGTATTTACCCTATACTTGAAAGGATAATATCGGAAGTTGATCTTTCAAATCCTGAAAATATGATTCCAATAGCAACATACAATAAGCTTTGTAATTGGATAGAAAGAAAATTAGGATCATCTAGTGTTAAAATATCAGGTAAAAGTGTAGGTCAAGCAGCATATAAAGG
Organism: Cyclobacteriaceae bacterium; assembly: GCA_029881895.1. GTDB lineage: Bacteria > Bacteroidota > Bacteroidia > Cytophagales > Cyclobacteriaceae > JAOUKH01. The sequence goes on from JAOULS010000174.1 coordinate 3,448, forward strand.
ACTTATTGATAATAAAATGATTACGGCTGACGATGAACCGATAAAAGTAATGGAGGCTTTAGTTATTTTTGCTTCAATGGTAATAAATGATCCGAAAAACAGGGGATGGGAAATAGTTGAGTCAAAAAACAAATCAATAGTGATGCGTAGAACACAAACGTTTAATAGTGCCTTGCAGTTTGGTGTACTAGAAGGTTTGCTGCATAAGTGTAAAGGTATTTATTCTCCAAGAATAGAGTTGGTTAAGGAGGTTAAAAATGGAGATGAATTTGATGAGTATTTATTAACTTGGTCATAAATTAGTATGTTTGTACGTGTCAAAATAAGATAGATATTTACTTTTTTCTATTAGCTTTAGAGCCAACAGAAAAAAAGAAATTATATATGCAAATAACTCGACCTACACTTATTATAGACGAAGCCAAATGCAGAAGAAATATTGCTGCAATGGCTCATAAAGCTAGTAATAGCAATTCCGAACTTATCCCTCATTTCAAGACACACCAATCTAAAGAGGTAGGAGCGTGGTTTAAAGACTATGGCGTAAACAAAATAACGGTTTCATCAGTTGAGATGGCTGAATTTTTTGCTGATGATGGTTGGGATGATATTTATATTGCATTTCCATGTAATCCACTAGAAGTTGAACGCATTAACCGACTAGCTGAAAAAATCACACTTACAGTATTGTTTAGTAACGTTGCAGTTATAGAGAAAATAGCAAGCCAACTGAGGAATGATGTAAATGCTCGAATAGAAATTGATACTGGAGCAGATCGAACAGGTTTTAAAGCTACTTCTTTTAACGAAATAGAAGAAGCAATAGCTTTAATTCATGATGCAGAACGTATTCATTTAGTAGGCTTTTATAGCCATGCAGGGCAATCATATAGCGCAAGAAACAAAAAAGAAATACATACTGTTTTTGATGATATGAAGGGTCAATTGCTTTCATTACATCAAAAATATAAACTCCCTATCTCTTGTGGTGATACCCCTTGTTGTAGTGTGGCGTCTCATTTTGATGAATTTGATTCTATCCACCCAGGTAATTTTGTTTTTTATGATGTGATGCAAGCGCAAATAGGTTCATGTAGTTTTGATGAAATTGGTGTGGTATTGGCAGCACCAGTTGTCGATAAAAATGAGTTGTCTAAGGAAATTGTCGTACATGGTGGAGGCGTACACTTATCGAAAGAAGGAATTAAAAAGGAAGGTGTAATAATTTATGGGAGTGTAGTAAAACTTACAAATGATGGTTGGGGGGTACCTATTGAAGATTGTTATGTGAAAGCATTGTCTCAGGAACATGGCATCATAAAGGTGTCTACAAAAGAGTATGCCGAAATAGAAATAGGAGATGTCATAGGTATATTGCCCATTCATTCTTGCCTGACGGCAGATTGTATGGGAGCTTATTATGATTTAGCTGGAATTAAAAAAAATCATTTAAAACATAGCTAGTCTTCCTCTTCATGGCAGTCGTTAAAACTGGCAATGGCAAGTAGAGAAGCTTTTTCATCTGCCTCCGTCATACTTGCGCCATTTTCTTGTGTTTCATTAAACTCAATAAACCATGTTTCCATTGTGTCTTCGAAACACTCATCATTGGAATCGGAAAGTATTATTTCATTTAATTGTTGAGGTGGTGTGTTAAAATTGGTAAACATTAGCACAACACTAAATATTACAAAAACAATGATTGCGAAAAATAAGATGGGTTCTTTCATAGCCGTAAAAGTTTATAGGATATAAATTATACGCTTAAAATCACATATAAGTTTGATAAATTTTTACATATTTTCAAATTATTTTATAGAAAATGAGAATAAGCTACCTGAAAGAATTCGAAAATTATTTTACGGTTATTAGATAATAGTTCTTTTTGCCCTTTTGTACTAATAAATATTTTCCTTGAAGTAATTCGCTTTCTACTGCTTCATTGGGGTCTGCTATTTTTATTTTGTTAATACTTACTCCTCCTCCTTGAATCATTTTTCTTGCCTCACCTTTAGATTTAAAAACTATTTGATTGGTGATCTCAGATAATAAATCGGTAACAGATTGTGCGTTAGAGTAGTCATCTTTACTTATCGATGTTTGTGATACTCCTTCGAATACGGCTAATAGTGTTTCCTCGTCTAAACTCACTAAATCTTCAGTTGTAGATTTTCCAAAAAGGATGTTAGAGGCTTTGATGGCCATGTTGTAATCATCTTCAGAGTGTACACGAATGGTAGTTTCTTTCCCTAATTCTTTTTGGAGTATTCGTAAGTGAGGGGCTTGATCATGTTCTTTTTCTAATGCCTCTATCTCTTCCTTCGATTTTAACGTAAAAATGCGGATGTAGTTTTTAGCATCTTCGTCAGAGGAGTTTAACCAATATTGATAAAATTTATAGGGGGACGTTCTATTTCTATCTAACCAAACATTTCCACCTTCTGTTTTTCCAAATTTAGTGCCGTCAGCTTTTTTTATTAAAGGAGTAGTTACGGCAAAAGCTTCACCACTATCTTTTCTTCTTATTAATTCGGTACCCGTTACGATATTTCCCCACTGATCTGACCCACCAAGTTGAATTTTACAGTTTTTGTTTTTGTATAACCAAAAGAAATCATATCCCTGAACGAGCTGATAGCTAAATTCGGTAAATGACATTCCAGTTTCTAACCTTGATTTCACCGAATCTTTTGCCATCATATAGTTTACTGAGATGTGTTTACCAACATCACGAATGAAGTCAAGAAAATTAAATGACTTAAACCAATCGAAATTGTTTACTACTTCAGCAGCATTGTCGCCACAATTAAAATCAAGAAATTGCTCTAGTTGCTTTTTTACCCCTGCCAAATTATGTTGAAGAGCCTCTTCCGATAATAGATTACGTTCTGCCGATTTACCCGATGGATCGCCCACCATACCTGTAGCACCTCCAATCAATGCAATAGGCTTATGTCCAGCACGTTGAAAATGAACGAGGGTCATAATTTGAACTAAGCTTCCAATATGCAACGAGTCAGCCGTTGGATCAAACCCAATATATGCGGTGGTCATTTCTTTTTTTAGTTGCTCTTCAGTTCCTGGCATGATATCATGTATCATTCCTCTCCATTGCATTTCGGCTATAAAATTCTTCATTGGCTCTCTAAGGTGTTCTA